>JAFQWY010000148.1 GCA_017407225.1 Clostridia bacterium
AAACATTTCCGTTCCGTGCGATGCTGTTGATGATATACGAAATGCCGTTTTCGTCAATGAGAGCCCATGAGCCGGGGATTTTTTCACCGTCAGCAGGCAGAGGGATTTTTACGGAGGGCGCGGTACCTTCCTTGGCAGCTCCGAAGTAATTGTAGATGATTCTGATCTGCTCGGCTCGAAGGGAGACAATGGAATTTCCATCGGGAATATCATATCGCTGCAGTGCAATCAGTTCTTCTCCCCGATTGCTGCCGCCTTTGCTGTCAGAATACTCTGCGCCAGTGTTGTCCGTGACGGTACCTGTTGTTGCGGATACAAATGCTAGTTCCGCGTTTCTGAACAGCTCGGAGGTGAGATAATTCTCATCGTTCACGCCGAGATACACGGTATTCCCCGAAGCGGAGCCGAACAGGGTGATGCCGCCGATGGTGCATTCGCTCATGATATTCTCCGGAGGGAAATTGACGGTTTCTTCAAATGCCGGGGATTCACAGCAGAGTTTCAGCGTTTCAGGCTTGGGTACATCCACTGCGGTATAGCCGATCATGCCGCCGGTGAGATTGAAGGTTTTCTTTGTCAGAGGATATTCTTTTCCGTTGACGATAGCGGCGGGATTGACCAGTTCCGGTTCGTCGGCGGGAAGCCATACGGCAAGGGTGGTGTGGTTTTCCGCCTGTGCCCATGTGACGGATGCGATGGTGACTTCGCCGTTTGAGATGGTGCGGTCGTTTACCATGGAATCGGCTTCTGTGGTGGTTTCGGCAATATTTCCGCTTTCATCCACAAGATTGCCCCCCGGCGTCCGGTAATAATACGCAATTGCTCCGGCGGATACCAGCATGGTCACACCGATGAGCGCAATCACTGCCGCCAGAATGGGTCTGAGATTTCTTTTTTTCATGATGATTCCTCCCGTTTCTCTTTGAATCTGCTTCAGAAATTCTTCTTTTTCCGCAGGATTGACCTGTATGGGATTCTCCCGCAGAAGTTTTTTCAGCTTTCTGTCGGTGAGTTTCATAATAGTCCCTCCTTGTCACTTAAAATACGCCGCAGCGTGTCACGCGCCAGTTTCAGGCGGCTTTTCACTGCCGATACCGTGGCGTTCTGGATCTGTGCAATCTCTTTCACCCGGAATCCACTGTAGTAGTAAAGCATGGCGGCTTCCCGCTGAGGATCCGGCAGTTTCGCAAGTGCGGATTCCAGAACAACGGACAGATCCCTGTCATGCTCCGGTGCGGGGATATCCTCCTCCAGCGGCTCCGTGGGAGTATGGGATGCGAAATAATCCATGCACACGTTGGATGCAATGGTGTAGAGATAGGCGCGGCGTTTCTGTTCGGATGCAAAGGACACATCCCCGGCATAGCGGATCCACCGCAGGAAGGTTTCCTGAGTCAGATCCTCGGCAGAGGTGCGGTCCCGCGTCCGTATGATGAAATAGCGCATGATATCGTCATAGTACTGTCTGACGATACGTTCCGTTTCATCCATGGGTGTTCTCCTTTCATGATTCCGGATCATGTGGTTTCATTTACTATAACCGGAATTTCACGGATTCGGTTGACGGAAACAGAAGATTTCTGAAAAATTCTTCGGAAAACGGAAAAACCGCACCTTCCGGAAAAGATGCGGTTTGTGTTCATGTCATTTCTGATTAACCAAACAGGGGCATCAGAAGCACGATGAAGATAATAACGGGAAGAACGTAGGACATATAGGGCTTGAGCCACTTGGGGAGCTTCAGACCGTTGCCGGTGTTGACTTCCGCGTAGAACTTGTCCCAGCCCCAGCCGTAGCGGGAGGTGCAGAACAGAACGTACAGAAGGCTGCCCACGGGGAGTGCAAGGTTGGAAACCAGCTTGTCTTCCAGATCCAGGAATCCCAGACCTGCGATGGTGATATCACCCCAGATGTTCAGGGAGAAGATTGCGGGCAGTGCCAGAACCATCATCAGACCCATGTTGATGAAGGAGATGGTACGGCGGCTCAGCTTGGTGTTTTCCATCCAGAAGGATACGATGTTTTCAAATACGGCGATAACGGTGGAGTATGCCGCGAAGATCATGAACAGGAAGAACAGGGCACCGATGATCCGACCGCCGGGCATGGAGTTGAAGATGCTGGAAAGGGTGGTCAGAAGGAAGGTTGCGCCGACGGATCCTGCGTCAGCGGTCTGGCCGCCGTTGTAGGTGAAGCAGGCGGGGAATACGATCAGACCTGCCATGAGCGCGATGGAGGTGTCGAGAGCGGTGATGGTAACAGCTTCGCCGAGGAGGGATCTGTCCTTGCCGATGTAGCTGCCGAAGATGGCGATGGAGCCGATGCCCAGAGAGAGGGTGAAGAAGGACTGACCCATGGCAGCGGAAATGGTGGTCCATACGCCGGCTTCCTTGAGCTTGTCAAGGCTGGGTACCAGATAAAACTTCAGACCTTCGCCGGCACCGTCCAGGGTGCAGCAGTATACAGCCAGAACGATCATGAGGACGAACAGGATGACCATCATGACCTTTGTAACACGTTCCACGCCCTTCTGAAGACCGAAGGAGCATACCAGCAGGCAGAGCACGGTGGTAAATGCAACGGAGATCAGCTGCAGGGGGAGGTTGGATACGGTCGCACCGAACAGGCCGCCCAGTTCTTCCGCGGTCTTGTAGACAGAAATGGAGCCGGTGACATACTTGCAGAAGTAAATGAGCATCCAGCTTGCGATGGTGGTGTAGCACATCATCAGCAGGTAGTTGCCGCCGATGCCGAGGTACTTCATCCAGTGCCATTTCTGACCCTTCTTTTCCAGTACCTCAAAGGAGTTTGCGATGCTTCGCTGGGATCCGCGTCCCACTGCAAGTTCGCAGCACATAACGGGAAGACCCAGCAGAATGAGGAAGCCCAGGTAAATCAGCACGAAGAACGCGCCGCCGTAGGCTCCGGTGATGATGGGGAAGCGGTATACATTCCCCAGACCGATGGCACACCCTGCGGAAATGAGGATGAACCCCAGTCTTGAACCGAATTTTTCTCTCTGATTCATGAGATTGTCCTTTCTGAAAATTCAAATTTGCAGGTTGCTTTCCATTATACAGGAATTTTTAGTGTTTGTCAATTTATATTCATAAAATATTGGTAATATTAACGTAGAAATTGTATTTTTGATTTCCGTTATCAGTAAAATTGTCAGCCGGCAGTTGATTTTTTGGGATTGATATGCTATGATTGAAGTTAATAACAACCAACGCCAGGAGGGCGGAACGATGACGGATAAACTGAAAACACATCTTCTGAACCGGCTGAAAAAGCCCGAAAGCCACACCCGGCCGGTGCAGATCATCCACCACTATTTCCCGAAGAATGCGGCGGAAATCGATGCGTACCTTGACCGGGCAGAAGCGCTCGGCATGGGCGGATTCTGCGTGAATATGGACGACCCGGAGAGGGGATATCTCGCAGATGACAGCGGCGTGTGGGAGGCCCTGGCACTGTTTATTGATAAAGCGTTTGAGCGCGGAATGCAGATCTGGATCTACGACGAACGTGCCTATCCCAGCGGTGCGGCAAATGATCTGGTGCTGAAGGAGATCCCGGACGGACAGGTGAAGGGACTGGTGTGCTGCAGCTGTGAGTCCGCGGGAGGATCCGGTGAGAGGGAGTGCAATGCGGTCTATGCGGCGGCGTATCCCTGTGAAAACGGAATTCTGCTGAAATCGAAGGCGGTTGAACTGCCCTGCGAAAGCGGTGTGATCCGGTGGGATCTTCCTGCCGGGGACTGGCGGATTCTGGCGTTTGAAACCCGTCCCGTCAATTTCCTGACGGAGAATAAAGTACCCTATGTGGATCTGATGCGGGCGGATGTGGTCGGCAAGTTTATCGAAGTCACCCACGAGCGGTACCGGAAGCATCTGGGGGATGACAGAATCCGGAAAATCACCGCGTTTTTCACCGATGAGCCGGGACTCCCGGTACACGGATGCTCCTCCTATTTCCATGAAACCGATGCGGTCTGCGCATGGACGGAGGAAATGAATCTTCTTCTGCCGGGATTTGAGAAGAATTACGTTGATCTGTTCTATGACACTGACGGGGACTGCAGGAAATCCCGGCGGATGTGGTGGAAAACGGCGGCGCGGCTGTTCGGCGAAAACTATTTCGGTCAGATCGCCGGATGGTGTCAGAAATGGGGCACCCGGATGACAGGGCATCTCTACGGCGAGGAAACCCTATCCATGCAGATCGGACTGAACGCGGATCTGTTCGGGCTGATGCGGTATATGCAGATGCCCGGCGTGGACCGCCTGTACTGCGACGATCCCCGGGATGTGACGGCGGAGAAGACGGCATCCTCTGCGGCTCATCTCTACGGACGGACCATGGTCATGAGCGAGAACAGCTTCCATCTGGAGCATAACTGGTGGAAGACGCCGGAGAAGGCGACACACGAAAACCGCCTCAACTCCGCGTACTATCAGGCACAGCTGGGCGTGACCCATCCTGCGTCCTATTTCGGGTATCCCGATGAAAACCGTGCCGACTACGAGCTGAAAGCGGCGCGGGCGGGACTGTTCACGTCCTACGGTACCCACAAAACCGATGTGCTGGTGCTCATTCCCATGACGGCGGCATACGAGCGGTTTGCGGTGCCCGATCATAAATACTGGAATGTAGGCCCCTGCACCGTGGCACCTCATCAGGGAAAGAGCATCCGGAAACTGGAAGAAGCTTACGGACAGGTTCTGGAGATTCTGGAAGACCGGCATTTTGACTTTGACCTGATTGATGAAGAGGATCTGTGGAACTGCGGCGGATCAGCCGGGATTATCAGCACGGGATACGAGGAGTTCACCGCACTGGTGGCGTTTGACAGCGGAGAGTTCACCGAAGAAGCGCGTCTGGCGATGGATATATTCCTGCGCGGCGGCGGGCACATTACCTTCGTAAATACCGATCAGCCCACGGAGTTTGCGGCATTTCTCGCGGAAAAGTACCCGGGATACGTTTGTTTCACTGATGCCGCGGACGCTGCGGAACATATCAGTGCATCTCCGGTTCTGCGGATCAGCGGAGAAACCGATGGCGTTCGGGTAAAGAAAACGGTGACGGCGGGAGCAGAGCTGTACTTCATCCACAACCGCAGGGACAGTGCACGGAAGTTGACGGTATCTCTCTCCGGCAGTCTGACTCTCTGCACCATGGACATGGACGTGACGGATTTTAAATCCGACGGGGAATTTGATCTTACCGTTCCGCCGAAGGATGCCCTGATGCTCATGCGCTGGCTGGCGGAAGATCCCATGCCGGAGATGGAGATGCACGGGGAATTCCGGATTCTGCAGCTGACGGACACACAGGTGACCGATCTTTTTCAGGCGAGAAACAGCATCCGGTTCGATCAGCTGAAAGGGGCATTTTTCAAGGAAGGCATCCACGACAATTTCGTGCGCACTTACGATTCCGTTCACCGGATGGTAAAGGCGGCAAATCCCCACCTGATCGTGATTACGGGGGACCTGATTTACGGCGAGACCGACGACAGCGGCGATCTGTGGCTGCAGTTCACTGATGTGATGGATTCACTGGATGTGCCGTGGGCATTTGTCTGGGGAAATCACGACAACGAAAGCGCACGGGGCGTGTCGTGGCAGATCGAGCGGCTGAGCCGGTGCAGAAACTGCATCTTTCGCCGGGGAAGCGTGACCGGAAACTCCAACTACGCCATCCGCCTGACGGAAAACGGGGAAGAGCGGGCTATGCTGGTGTTCCTCGACACAAACGGATGCCGCGTGGTGGGCGACTGGTGGGCACCGGAGGAAGGAATGTCCGAGCCGAATCCGGATGAAGGGCTGCTGGAACACCGGGAATCCATCGCCGACGACCAGTGCGCGTGGTACCGGGATCTGATGGCGGGCAGGGACATTCCGTCCTATGCGTTCTTCCATGTGCCTCCCCATCAGGTGGACGAGGTTTACGACCGATACGGCAGTGAGCGGAAGCCCTTTGTGTGCGATCAGCCGGGGGACTTCGGGGAAATCAACGACATCGGCGGCGATCATGCGTGTCTGCATCCGGACTTCTGGGATACGGCAAAAGCGGCAAACTGCCGGGGCATTTTTGTGGGACATGATCACAAAAACAACGGCAGCTTCATGTATGACGGAATCCGGATCACCTTCGGGCTGAAAACCGGAAGCCATGTCAGCCACAAATCCGATCTGCTGGGAGGTACCCTGATCCGACTGAAGGAAGACGGATTTACCGCAGAGCACATTTATGACTACGCACCGGGGAAATGATCCCGGTCTGATATACCGAAATGTTTATTAGTAAAGGAGAAAAATCATGAAAGTATTGTTCATCGGCAACAGCTTCACTTTTGTAAACGACCTTCCCGCTATGCTGGAAACCCTGTCCGGGGGAGAGATCACCTACGGCAAGGTGCTCCGCGGCGGTGCTTATCTGAAATGGTACGCGGATCCGGAACATGAGCTGGGTATGCAGGTACGGGAAAAGGCAAAGGAATCGTGGGATGCCGTAATTCTGCAGGATCAGAGCTTCAACCCGGCACGGGACAAGGACGACTGCGTGAATCAGACGAAGGTTCTGGCAGCCCTGTTCCCGGAAACTCCCGTGTTCATGTATCAGACCTGGGCATACCGGGACGGTTCCGACAAGCTGAAGAACACCGGACTGACCTACGATGAAATGAAGGAAAAGCTGTATGATGCCTACAACGCGGCGGCTGAGGCCGTGAACGGCAGAAGGGTTCCCGTAGGCTTCGGATTCGCGGAAGTGAAGCGGACTGCACCTGAGATTGACCTGTATACCGAGGATTCCTATCATCCCTCACCGGCAGGAACCTATCTGGCGGCGTGCCTGTTCTATATGGCGCTGACCGGCAAGGACTGCGATGCTCTGCCCGGGATCGATGCGCTGGATGACGGCACCGTGAAGATTCTCAAGACTGCGGCAAAGGCGGTGTCAGGTACATGACGGATCTGAAGCTGCCGGAAAAAATCAGGGCATATCTGGGAGAGCGCGGATTTGAAACGGATGAAGTGGGACGATCCGCGTCGACGGTGCTGATGTTCGACGACTGCGTGCTGAAAATCAGCGGAACCGCACCGGATTCCGTCAACGAATGGCGTGTGATGGAGTACCTTGCCGGAAAGCTTCCCGTGCCGGAGGTGCTGTGCCGGGAATCCGCGGACGGACGGGAATATGTGATCATGTCCCGGCTGGACGGTGAGATGTCCTGTGCGGAGCGGTATCTGGACGATGTTCCTACGCTGGTGAAAGGTCTGGTGGAAGGGCTGAAGATGCTGTGGAGTGTGCCGCTTCCCGAAGGACTGACGGATTTCTCCCTTGAAAACGAACTGGATGACGCGGAAAAACGCCTTGATTCCATTGACTGGACGGAAAAGCCGGACGAGCTGAAAGCGGAATTCCCTGCGGCAGGGGATCTGCTCCACTGGCTGAGAGCCAACAAGCCTGAGGAAGACCGGGTGCTGAGTCACGGAGACTACTGTCTGCCCAATCTGTTTCTGGAGAACGGCAGAGTCAGCGGATTTCTGGATCTGGGACACTGCGGCATCGCGGACAGATACCGGGATATCTCCCTCGGTCTGAAAAGCCTGAAAAATAACCTCGGCGGCGTATTCGGCGGACCTGTGAGAGAGGGATACGATCCGGCACTTCTCTTTGACACGCTGGGCATGACGCCGGATGACGAAAAACTGCGGTATTATCTGCTCCTCGATGAGCTGTGGTGAAAGGAGAAACCATGAAAGCAATCCCCATCTGCCACCCGGATTTTGCGGAGCTGGAACCGCTGAACGTGTGGCATAAGGAACACGCGCCTTATGAAAAGCCCCATCATCCGGAGCATCTGAAGAACCGGCATACCCTGTTCCGGAAGAAATTCATACTGCCGGAATTCGATCCCGAAAAGAACCGCGCCCTGCTTCGGATCACGGCGGATGATTACTATAAACTGCGGATCAACGGAGCGTTTGTGACACAGGGGCCGGCTCCTGCCTATCCGTCCGCGTACTATTACAACGAGATTGACGTGACGGAATTCCTTCTTGCCGGTGAGAACGTCATTGCCGTCCATCAGTATTATCAGGGACTGGTGAACCGTGTGTGGGTGTCCGCGGATCTCAGATCCATGCTCTGCTGTGAGCTGGAGCTGGACGGGAAAATGGTGCTGACCACGGACGAAACATGGAAATGCACCACCCATACCGGGTATACTCCTCTGGGGCTGATCGGCTACGAAACCCAGTACTGTGAGCAGTATGACAGCCGGGCACCGGAGTGCGGTTTCCACTGTCCGGATTACGACGATTCCGCATGGGGATATGCCGCCGTGAAGAAGCACGCGGACTACGGATTCGTGAAGCAGCCCACGAAGCAGCTGGTGTTTGAGGGACTCTGTCCCGCAAAGCGTGAGAATCTGCCCGGATGTGTCCGCGTGGATTTCGGTCAGGAGATTGTGGGAACTCTCGCGATCACCGGCATCGGGCGGAACGGTGACTGCGTGACCGTGCGGTACGGGGAAGAGCTGAATCCCGAAGGATCGGTGCGGTACGAGATGCGGTGTAACTGCCGGTACGAGGACAAATGGATTCTCTCGGGCAGCCCGGACGAGTTTATTCCCTATGACTACAAGGCGTTCCGGTATGCGGAGATTCTGTATCCGGAAACGGCGGAGATCCGGCTGATTCAGGCATCGGTGCGTCATTATCCCTACGAAAAACGGGCATCCTACACGGACGTCCCCGATGAAATGGGAGAAATCCTCACCCTGTGCGAAAATACCATCAAATACGGGATGCAGGAATGCTTCGTGGACTGTCCCACCCGGGAAAAAGGGCAGTATTCCGGAGATGTTTCTATCAGCGGACGATCTCACGCCATTCTCACCGGTGACACATCCATGATGAAGAAGGCGATCCGGGAGTTCTGCCATTCCGCGTTCATCTGCGAAGGCTTGATGGCGGTGTCAAACGGTTCCCTGATGCAGGAAATCGCCGACTACTCCCTCCAGATGCCGGCTCAGGCGTGCTTCGTGTACGCGCTGGATCATGACATGGATTTTATCCGGGAAATCGAGCCTGTCATGACCGGAGTGTACCGGTATTTCCGGAAATATATGCGGGAAGACGGTCTCATCGGCGGCGTGAAGGACAAATGGAATCTGGTGGACTGGCCTGCCAATCTGCGGGACGGCTACGATTTTCCCCTGCCCAAGCCCATCGGCGACGGGGTACACAACGTGCTCAATGCCTTCTGGTGCGGATTCCTCGATTCCATGGACGAGCTGTACACAGTTCTGGGAATGCCCGTCACGGGCGAATCGGAGCGGGTGAAGGCGGCGTTCGGAAAAGAGTTTTACAATCCCGAAACCGGACTGTACTGCGACAGCGGCACTCTCACCCATTCGGCGGCCCATTCCGTCATCCTGCCCCTGCTGTTTGACATCGGCACGGAAGATGAAAAACGGACGGAGCGGATGATTTCCTTTATTACGGAAAAGCGGCTGACCTCCGTGGGCGTGTATATGGCGTATTTTGCTCTGGCGGCACTGGTGAAGCACGGACGGCGTGATCTTGCCGTTGAGCTGGCACTGGACGAGGGCTGCTGGAAGAATATGCTGAAGGAAGGTGCCACCACTGCCTACGAAGCATGGGGGAAGGATCAGAAGTGGAATACCAGTCTGTTCCATCCGTGGGCAACCGCTCCCCTGATCGTTTTTGCGGACGGTGTGCGGGTATATTGAGACAGCAAAAGCGTATGCTGAGGTTATGCCCCGGTGTGCGCTTTTTCTCACGGAATTCTGATTCACCGTTCATATTCCCCGGGATTTCCGTTCATAACTGATGCATTGATTTCCGGTGGGATTCCGGGTATAATAAAAGTAAGATATATTTAGAATTATTAATCCGCGGAAGGAGGGAGTGTATGGCAAAGGTCGGGATGCAGCTTCTGAAAAAAGGACAGAAGGGCATCATCCGCGCGGTTTTCAGCCGGATCGGACTGATGACCGTGATGCTCCTTCTGCATTTTGCTCTGTTTTTTGCCGCTTTTTTCTGGCTGGGAGAGCAGTATCTGCCCCATTTTTACACACTGGAAGTGCTGATCTCCCTGGGATCCATTCTGTATCTGATCAACAGCAGCGCCATCGATCCGTCGGCGAAGATCACATGGCTGATTGTGCTCATGCTCATGCCCGTGTTCGGAGGACTTCTGCTGATCTACTCCCGCAGTGATCTGGGACACCGTGCCCTGAAAAAGAGGATCCAGACCCTCGTTGACGAGACGGAATTCAAAATCCCGCAGAACGAAGAAGCCCTGGAGACACTGAGAGGAGAGAATCCCGGAGGTGCGGCGCTGGCACAGTATCTTCGGTCAAAGGGCGGATTTCCCGTGTACAGCGGCTGTGATGTGACCTATTTCCCGTCCGGAGAGTCGAAATTCGAAGCACTGCTCCGTGAACTGGAGGAGGCACATGATTTCATTTTCCTCGAATACTTCATCGTGGATGAAGGGGAAATGTGGGGCAGGATTCTGGAAATTCTGGCACGGAAAGCGGCTGAGGGCGTGGATGTGCGGCTGATCTACGACGGAACCTGCGAATTTACCACCCTGAGCCACGATTACCCGAAACGGCTCTCAAAGCTGGGAATCCAATGCCGGGTGTTCTCTCCCGTGACGCCTTTCATTTCCACTCACTACAACTACCGGGATCACCGGAAAATCCTCGTCATTGACGGGAAAACAGCCTTCACCGGAGGCATTAATCTGGCGGACGAATACATCAACGCCGTCAAAAAGCACGGTCACTGGAAGGATACGGCGGTGATGATCCGGGGCGCGGCAGTGAAAAGCTTCACCCTGCTGTTTCTGCAGATGTGGTGCATTCAGGACAGAAATCCCGATTTTTCCGCGTATCTGGCGGCGGAAACGGAATCCTATGCATCAGCCGGATATGTGATCCCCTACGCGGACTGCCCGCTGGATGAAGACAAAGTGGGCGAGCGGGTGTACATGGATCTCCTGAACCGGGCGCAGAAGTTCGTTCACGTGATGACGCCCTACCTGATTCTGGACGGGGAGCTGGAAACGGCACTGAAATTTGCGGCGGAGCGAGGGGTGGAAGTTGCCCTGATTCTGCCGGGAATTCCCGATATGAAAACGCCCTACGCGCTGGCAAAGACTCACTATCCGTCCCTGCTGGCATCGGGGGTGAAGATTTACGAATATACGCCCGGATTCGTCCATGCGAAAGTGTTCAGCTGTGACGGGCGGGAAGCGGTGGTGGGCACCATCAATCTGGATTACCGGAGCCTGTACCATCATTTCGAGTGCGCGGCATACCTGTGCGGAACCGGATGCATTGCTGAAATCGAAGCGGACTTTGCCGATACTCTGGAAAAATGCCGGGAAGTGACCTCGGACAGTCTGAAAAAAGGCAATCCGATCACATGGCTGCGCGGCATTTTCATGAAGGCGGCGGCACCGCTGTTATAAACGGAAGGAATTGACTATGGAACTGAAATGGAAAACCTGCCTGAAAGCGGCTCTGACCGTGGCGGCACTGCTTTTTGTGATCCACTATTGGGGGGCATTTGCGGATTTTGTGGGTCTGGCAATCGGTGCGGCGTTTCCCCTGATCGTGGGATGCGTGATTGCGTACATTGTCAATATCGTCATGTCAGCATTCGAGCGGATGTACCCGAAGACGAAGCGGAAGATTTTCACGGCAATCAAACGTCCCCTGTGTATGCTTCTGGCCTATGCGGCGGTGATTCTCGTGGTGGTTCTGGTGGTGTACATGATTATTCCGGAACTGGTGGAATGTGTACAGCTCCTGATCGACAAGCTGCCGGGTGCCATTGAAACGGCGTACAACTGGCTGGACGCAAGATTTGACATGAGCTACCTCATGAGCGAGGGCTCCTCCTACATCCAGAACGGCAACATTGACTGGCAGGGCATCATCGAAAAGGCGGGCAGCATCCTGATGACGGGTGTGGGCGGCGCTATGGGCTCGATTTTCTCCATTGTGACCTCGGTATTTTCGTTGCTTGTGACGCTGGTTGTGGCGATTGTGTTCTCCATCTACCTGCTTCTGGGCAAGGAGCAGATCGGACGGCAGTTCACGCGGCTCATGGAAAGCTATCTCCATGCCAGAATTGCCCATCGGGTGCAGTATGTGGTGAAGGTGGTGGACTCCTCCTTCCACAGCTTCATTGTGGGGCAGTGCGTGGAGGCCGTGGTGCTGGGATGCCTGTGTATCATCGGAATGCTGATTTTCAATTTCCCCTATGCCACCATGATCGGATGTCTGGTGGGCTTCACGGCGCTGATTCCCGTAGCGGGAGCATATATCGGAGCGGCGGTAGGGGCGTTCATGATTTTCACCGTGGAACCTCTGCAGGCGCTGTTCTTCGTGATTTTCCTTGTGGTTCTTCAGCAGCTGGAAGGCAACCTGATCTATCCCCGCGTGGTGGGAGCTTCCATCGGTCTGCCGGGCGTGTGGGTTCTGGCGGCAGTGACCATCGGCGGCGGCGTCCTTGGCGTGGGCGGTATGCTTCTGGGCGTACCTCTTGCGGCGGCGGTGTACCAGCTTCTCCGGAACGATGTGGCACGGCGAGAGAAGGAAGGCGTGCAGGCCGGCGAAAAGATGAAGCGGCTTCTGGACGACGAAAACTGAATGAAAACAGCCGTATTTCCCGGAGGTGAATGGGAAGTACGGCTGTTTTTTCGTTTATGCGGTGGTGAGTACGGCTTCCAGCCGGTCTGTGATGTCCATGCCGGTGTCTTTCGTGAATTCTTCGGTAATCCGGCGCAGCCATGTCAGAAGCGGATTTCTGCACCACGGAACCCGTCTGCCGATCCGTGTCATCGCAGTGGAGGTGTAGACTTCAGCTTCATCTGAAATAATGGCGGCAAGCAGATCGAGTCCTTCCTGAACTGCACGGTCTGCGGCGGATGCATTGTTCATGGCAAGATGAGCCCGTGCGGCATAGAGGCGGTTCTCGATCAGATCGCCTGCCCGCCAGACATCAAAATCCCCGTGATCATGGTAGGCATGATAAATCTTCCACTCCATCTCAGTGAGGGCAAGGCGTTCTTCGGGAGAGCAGTTTTTTCTGTAATACCAATCATGCAGTGCGAAATGTATGTGCTTCATGCAGTGATGCAGGTATTCTTCGTTGTATTTCCTGTGTTCCTCCGTTCCCCATTCAGCAGCTTCACAGAGAAGGGCTTCCCGGCATCCGTGCATCGGAGGAGCCTGTTCTGCCAGTGCTTTGATTCTGTCATAACGGTTCAGGTAAGTGTACGTCCAGCACATCAGCCATACGGCATCGTTTCTCAGCTTGCTGTCGGGAGATTCCGCGAGAATCCGTTCTCCCAGATCCACCAGCTCGCCGTACAGTTCAAATGCTTTCTGATTTCCGTCATAACCGCCTTCTTTCGGGGCGAAGCACAGTACCCATGATAAATGAGCCATCAGGCGGTAATTCCCCGGGTATTTCCGGCACATTTTCCGGGCTTCGTCAATGAGGATATCGAATGCTTCTTCCACGGAAATTTCCTGTTCCTTTGCGAGATTCCGCCCATAGCAGACGATATCATCGAATTTTCCGAGGTATTCCCGGATCTCCTCCTCCGCGGCGTTGTCCCGTCTGCCGAGAATGCAGTCCACGGTGACGCCGAAGAAATCCGCCAGCGGCACAAGCTGACTTACATCCGGCAGTCCGGTGCCGTTCTCCCACTTGGATACCGCCTGGGACGTGACGGAAATGGCGGCGGCCACCTCGGTCTGGGTGAAGCCCCGCTCCGTGCGGAGTCTGCGTAAAATTTCGCCGATCTGTTCCATTGGTTCTCTCCTTTGTGATATGATTTACCCGGGCATACACAGTATATCATGGAACAGCTCAAAACACAAGCAACGCTTCCGCAAGCGGCTGAAACGTGCCGTTGGAATTGAAACGGAACGAAGAAACAGCCCCTGAAAAACTCAAAGGCTGTTTTATCATGCATTATTCCATCTCCCCGGAGGGCGGCACCATATCGCGTTCATACCCCGCAGGCTCGCCGAAAACGGGGAATCCGGTGTCATCAAAGTCGATCTTCTGCAGGTTCAGGTACCGTGTCCGGCTTTTGGAAACCGGGCTCGGCTCCATCATGCCGTGATAGGCGCACCATGTTTCCTCTCCGTCGGGAGACTTGAAGAAGGAGGCGTGACCGGGACCGTATACGCCGTTTGCCTGCGTGAAGACGGGCTTGTCGTGCTTGACCCAGTATTTCGCACTGCACAGCTGGGTGCTGTCGGTTTTGTCCCCGGTGAACTCCAGCAGACCCATGCAGTAGTCATCGATGGTGCAGCCGTTTGCGGAATAGATCAGGAACAGGCGACCGCTATTCTCCACAAAGAACGGGCCTTCGTTGATGAGATGCCGGGTGTCGTAGGGCGGAATCCGCTCCCACGGGTACTCCGCACGCCCGATATCCGCCCACTGGTCACTGGGCTTTTCCGGGGAAATCATCCGCCGGATCTGCAGAACATTGCGGGGATGCCCGTGTTCGTCATGCTCAATGCGGCAGAAGCTCAGGTACTGGATCCCGTTCGGCGCAATCCACGAGGTGGCGTCAATTGCCCACAGCTCCGGGAAAGGTTTGCCCAGATACTCCCATTCGCCGAAGGGATCATCGGACAGGGCTCCCATGACGAAAATCCGCTTGGGACCGTGCTCTTCCGTTTCCTGACCGCTGGTGTAGACGTACCATCTGCCGCCCGCTTTGTGCATTTCCGGCGCCCAGATGCACTTGAGAATCCCGTGGTCGGGTGCGCGGAAGATCACTTTGGAGTCGTTGTCGGAAAGAATCGTGCCTGCATGACGGCTCCGGAAAATCTCCAGCCGGTTTCCGCAGGTGAAAAGGGAATAGTAATACCCGGTGACGGGATCGTATGTCACGAACGGATCCGGCGCGTCACGCAGGGCAAGGGGATTACGGAATTTCATGGCTTACTCCCAGATTTCCCCGGACGGAGGAACCAGATCGGTTTCGTATCCCACAGGTTCGCCCATGACGGGATAGCCGGTTTCATCAAAGTTCACCTTCTGGATGTTGAAGAAGCGGGGCGCATAGACTACCTTTTCGTTGTGCTCCTTCATGCCGTGATACGCGCACCACAGCTCGGTTCCGTCGGGAGAGTGGAAGAAGGACGCGTGGCCGGGGCCGTAAACCTCGTTCGCCATCTCAAAAATGGGCTTGTCGTGCTTGATCCAGTTGGCAGGGTCGCACATCTTGTCGGGGTCGCCTCTGTCATCGCCGATGTATTCCAGTACGCCGAAGCAGTAGTGGTCGGACCAGCATCCGTTGCCGGAGTAGATGATGTACAGTCTGTCGTGTTCTTCCACGAAGAATGCGCCTTCGTTGATGGTGCGGGGACCGTCATAGGGAGGAACCATTTCCCAGTCGTATTTTGCACGGGCGATCATGGCCTTCTTTTCGCTGAAGGTCCAGGGATTTTCCAGTGCGCAGATGTCCAGAACCTGACCGTTGTCCACGCGGGAGTAGCAGATGAACTGCTGACCGTTCTTTGCGGTGTAGATGGTGGGGTCGATGGAGAACACGTCGGGGGTGGGCTTGCACTTGAACTGCCATTCGCCGAAGGGATCGTCCGTGAGTGCTTCCATGATGAACAGACGCTTTGCACTGGGCTTTTCTTCCATGCGTCCGCTGGTGTAGATGTACCACTTGCCGTTGGAACCGCGGTGCATTTCGGGAGCCCAGATGTCGCCCCAGATGCCGTCGCGTTCTCCGTCCGGGGTGTAGATCACCTTGGAATCTCCGTCGGTGACGATGTTTGCGGCATGGCGGCTGCGGAACAGTTCCAGAACACGTCCGCGAGTGAACAGGGCGTAGTAGTAGCCGGTGACGGGATCGTACCCCATGTACGGGTCGGGTGCATCATAGGGGGATACGGGATTGCGGAAGGTCTTCATAATCAAATCCTCGCTTTCGGAATTTCACCGGGATATCACGTTCATTCCGGTGATTTTTCTTCATTATAGCAGAAACACAGGGTACTGTCAACCTTTTTTGTGTGCGGAATCAACAAAAAACGCCATCCTCGCGGACAGCGTTTTAATGGATTCGGTTATCCGGCGGAAACGGAGTTTTCCATCTCCTCCGCCCATCTCACAGTTTCCATGGCATCCTTCGCGTACTTGTCGGCACCCATGCGTTCCGCGGTATCGGCAGTCAGAACGGCTCCTCCTACCACGATTTTACACCACGGTGCACGCTTTCTCAGCAGCTTCACTGTCTCCTCCATGGCGGGAACGGTAGTGGTCATCAGGGCACTCAGTCCAACGAAGGGCGCATGAATCCGTACCGCTTCGTCGGCGATCACTTCCGGCGGCACATCCCGTCCCAGATCGGTAACGGCAAATCCGTAGTTTTCCAGAATCAGCTTTACGATGTTCTTGCCGATGTCGTGAATGTCCCCCTTGACGGTGGCAATCACAAAGGCGGAACGGATGGCGGAGGATGCGGTCAGCTTTTCCTTGATTTTCTCAAAAGCGGATTTTGCGGCCTCTGCACTCATCAGCAGCTGGGGGAGGTAAACGGTCTTTGCTTCAAATCCACGTCCCACATTGTCAAGTGCGGGGATGATCTCGTTCTGCACCACGGAAAGGGGGGCGGCAGATACCAGCAGATCTTCCGTGAGCGATGCGGCACGCTCCTTCAGCCCCTTCTCGATGGCCTTCTGCAGCTCGGATCGGGTCTCTTCCGGCTTGATCTCCGGTTTTGCGGGATTCACCGCCGCAGTCTGAGCCGGTACAAAAGCGGAGGCAAAGGCAATGTAATCTCCGCAGTTTTCATCCAGGGCATGGAGGGCGCGGTAGCTGTGGTATGTCTTCAGCATGTCGGCGGAATAGGGATTGAGAATCGCCGCAGACAGCCCGCGCTCCAGTGCCATGGCAAAGAACGTGGAGTTGATCAGATCCCGCTGGGGCAGACCGAAGGAGATATTGGACACGCCAAGGGAGGTATGGCATCCCAGACGGTGACGGATTTCATCCAGGGTATCTACCGTCGTCATCGCGGACTTCGGGGATGCACTGATGGTCATGGCGAGGGTGTCGAAGATGATGTCGTCTTTGGAAATGCCGTATTTTCCGGCTTCCGCGAGGATTTTTTCAGCAATTGCCACCCGTCCTTCCGCGGTTTCGGGGATTCCGTCCTCGTCCAGGGTCAGGGCAATAGCGCATCCGCCGTATTTTTTCATCAGCGGGAAGATGGCATCCATACTTTCCTGCTTGCCGCTGACGGAATTGATCAGTGCCTTGCCGTTGTACCGTCGGAGAGCGGATTCCATGGCGGCGGGATCGGAGGTATCAATCTGCAGGGGAAGATCGGTGACCGCCTGCAGTTCGGTGACGGCTTCCGTGAGCATGGAAACCTCGTCAATCTCCGGCAGTCCCACGTTTACGTCAAGAATGTGCACACCCTTTTCCGCCTGCATCAGACCTTCATTCAGGATATAGCCGATATCGTGCTCCGCAAGAGCCTGCTTGAACCGCTTCTTGCCCGTGGGGTTGATCCGCTCGCCGATGAGGACGGGATTTTCCCCGAATTCAACGACATGGGTGTAGGAAGACACCACGGTTCGATGCTTTTCCGTCACGGGAACGGGGGCCAAAGAGCGGATTTTCTCCGTCAGTGCGCGGATATAGTCGGGGGTAGTGCCGCAGCATCCGCCGATGACACGTACACCGCTTCTCACCATGGCGTACACATCTTCGGCAAATTCTTCGGGTGTTACATCGTATACGGTATCGCCGCAGTCCGCGCAGACATGGGGCAGTCCGGCGTTGGGCTGAACCATCACGGGAACGGAGGAATACTTCAGATATTCATCCGCAATGGGAGAGAGCTGCTTCGGACCCAGGGAGCAGTTGACTCCGATTACATCCGCGCCCATGGATTCCAGAAGCGCGGTCATGGCAGCGGGATCCGCTCCGGTCATGAGCTTGCCGTCCTCGGAGTAGGCATTGGTGACGAACACGGGCAGGGTGCTGTTTTCCTTTGCGGCAAGAAGGGCTGCTTTGGTCTCATAGCTGTCGTTCATGGTTTCGATGAGAATCAGATCCGCACCGTATTTCACGCCCAGCTTCACGGTTTCGGCAAATACCGCCGCGGCATCCTCGAAATCAAGGTCGCCGAGAGGCTTGAGCATCCGTCCGGTGGGACCGATGTCCAGTGCCACGAACTTGGGCTGTGCGGTTTCGGACAGGACAATGGCAGATCTCGCGTTCTCTACGGCACAGCGGACGATTTCATCCAGCTCGTCTGCGGAAAACTTCAGGCAGTTTGCGCCGAAGGTATTGGTGGTGGCGACATTTGCCCCTGCCGCGAAATAGTCCGTGTGGATTTTCCGCAGAACCTCCGGGTGAGCGGCATTCCATCTCTCCGGCAGTTCTCCGGGCGTCAGTCCTTCCTTTTGAAGAAGCGTACCCATACCGCCGTCGAAGACGAGAAAGTGATTTTTGATATATTCAAGTACATTCATGATTCGATGTTCCTTATGCTTTGATTCCCATGATCGCTGTGACGGATTTGGACGGCGTCATGAGCAGACTTTCGTTCAGGGTCAGCCCGATTTTCCGGGGGCAGTCCAGGACGGAGAGGATCTCCCTCTGCAGATCCAGCGGCAGATCGCCGTAGCCTGGGCTGAACCGGGGGCGGGTATTCTCAAATTCCCCGCAGAACAGGTCACACAGGGCTTCGATCCGCTCGTTTCCGACGGATTCCAGAAACAGCGCCTTTACCGGGGAGATTCTGCTGTATTTCTGTGCCAGTCTGTCGGGGGCAATCCCCACGGTGGCGGCAAAGAGGACGATCCGGTTGCAGCCCCGCAGATTCTTCGCCAGATCCGATGAGTTCACCCGAGCAAAAATCAGATCAAGGGCTTCGCTGTCACGGATTACAGGATACTCCGCCCACACCGTACGGTAGGTCAGGGACGGCAGAAGCTCGGCGAGACACTGATCCAGCAGGGCGTTTTCCGTCTCTGACGGGTTGCCGGCACGGGCGTATCGGAAGACTTCACGACGGTTCACCGGCGGCAGATCGGCTGAGGTATAAAGCTGTACGTTCATCTGATGATTTCCGACAAATTGGACTGGATTTTTTCAGCCACATCGGGCTTGTTCATGGAGTAAACATGGACGTTTTTGATGCCGTTTGCGTACAGGTCGATGATCTGGTCAAGGGCATAGACGATACCGGCCTGCTTCATGGCATCGGGGCTGGAGCCGTATTTGTCCACAAGGGATTTGAACCGCTGGGGCATGAAGGAGCCGGACAGCTTGACGGCACGTTCCACCTGCTTGGCGTTGGTGATGGGCATGATGCCGGGGATAATGGGGACAGTGATGCCGGCCTCCCGGATTTTATACAGGAAATTATACAGCAGATTGTTGTCGAAGAACATCTGCGTGGTCAGGAATTCGCATCCCGCATCCACTTTTTCTTTCAGATAGAGGATATCTTCCTTCTGGTTCGCGCTTTCCGGGTGAATTTCCGGATAGCAGGCACCGCCGATGCAGAAATCCGCACCGGATTCTTTCAGCTCATGAACCAGATCCACGGCGTGGCGGTAGGTCCACTTACTGCGGTCGGCGTTTTCCATTTCGGGAGTCAGATCGCCGCGGAGTGCCATCACATTCTCGATTCCGGCGTTTTTCATGTCCTCGATTCTGGCGTGAACGGTCTCACGGGTGGAGGAAACGCAGGTCAGATGGGCAAGGGTGGGGACGCCGTAGGTCTGCTTGATGTTTTTTGCAATCTCAAGGGTATACCGGCTGGTTCCGCCGCCCGCACCGTAGGTCACGCTGACAAAGGACGGATTCAGCTGAGCGATTTCCTCGGTTGCTTCCCTGACGGAAGAGAAGGCGGTGTCGGTTTTCGGAGGGAATACCTCAAAGGAGAGGGAGCATTTGTCCTGCTTCAGAAGTTCAGAAAGTTTCATAATTATACATCCGATATAAATAATTTACCTTATATTATAACTCGGATCATAGGTCAAAATCAAGGGTTTCAGCGTAAAAAAACGGCGGAAGACCGCAAAAACAATCTCCGCCGATTTATTATTTATTCAATATTCTTTCTTCTTTATTCTTTCAGACATTCAGGTATCCCTTGAGCACCTTCAGGGTATTTTCCACGCCGTCCATGTGGGAGCGTTCGTAGCCGTGGCTTGCGTATACGCCGGGACCGATCAGACCGTGACGGATATCCCAGCCGCCGCGGAGGGTTGCTTCCACGTCGGAGCCGTAGGAGGCGTAAACGTCGATGGCATAATCCGCGCTTTCCTTCTTTGCCGCTTCGATCAGGCCGGAGATCATGTCATAGTTGTAGGGACCGCCGGCATCCTTGGCGCAGATGGAAACCTTTCGTTCGGTGCAGGACAGACCGTCGCCCACGCAACCCATGTCGATGGCAAGACCTTCGGTAACGCCTGCCGGTAAGGATGCGGATCCGCCGTGACCAACTTCTTCGTAAACGGTGATGTGTACATAAACCCTGCGCTCGGGGGTGATGCCGTTGTCGTTCAGGTACTTTGCCATACCGAGGATGATGCCCACGGACAGCTTGTCGTCAAGGAAGCGGCTCTTGATGTAACCGGATTCCATGATCTTTGTGCGGGGTTCGAAGCATACGAAGTCTCCCACTTCGATGCCCAGCGCACGGGTATCGGCAGCGGAGCGCACATCCTCGTCCAGAACCACTTCAAGGGTGTTGAAGTTCCGGGCAGTGGAGGAGTAGCTGGTGTTTACATGGGTGGAGGCGTTGCAGAGCTGGTAGGTGCCCTCGATCACTCTGCCGTCCCTGGTGTGAACGCGGACGGTTTCGGTTTCGGTGTTTTCCGTCTTCAGACCGCCGAGGGGAACGATTTTCAGGCGTCCGCTTCCCTTGATTTCGTTGACGATGCCGCCGAGGGTGTCAATGTGCGCTTCCACGAAGAGGGCGTTGTTTTCGTCCTTTCCGCCCAGATCGATGAGAACGCCGCCCTTGTTGGTGAATTCCGCTTTGTATCCAAGGGATTCGAATGCGGACTTTGTCCATGCCGCCGCTTCCCTGGTGTATCCGGTGGGGCTGTCGATGGCGAGAAGCTCCACGGCTTTGTCAACGGCATACTTGGTGTATTCTTTCATGCTGTTCTCCTGTGATGAAAAATTTATTTTTTAATACTATACTATATCAGTACGGTAAAGTCAAGGGGATTGCCGGATTTTCTCCCGTCACGGTTTTACGGCAGCTTTGATGCACCCGTCTTCACGGGAAGCGAAAATCCGGTAGCCTTCTTCGATGTTTTCCAGGGAAACGGTGTGGGTGATCAGGGGTGTGGTGTCGATTTTACCTTCCGCGATGAGACGGAGGGTTTCTTCGCAGTCGCAGCCGTCCACGCCGCCGGTTTTGAAGGTGAGATTCTTACCGTACATGGAGGGAAGGGGCAGAATCTGAGGCTCATCGTACAGGGCCACCACGGTGACAATTCCGTTGGGACGGGCACATTTCCACGCGGTTTCAAAGGTGGAAGAGCTGCCTGCCGCCTCCAGAACCACATCCGCACCGCCGTGATCGCTGTGTTCCATGGTGTACGCATAAACTTCGTCGGGGGTAACTGCATGAACGGAAGGATAATGCTTCTTCACGAAATTCCGGCGGTGTTCATCCGGTTCGCTGACGATGATTCGCCGGGGATTTTTCAGCATGACGCAGAGCAGGGTGCAGATGCCCGTGGGACCGGCTCCCAGAATGAGTACGGTGTCCTCCGGGGTGATTTCCGAGATCCGTGCCGCCCAGTAACCGGTAGCGAGAACATCACCGACCAGGAGCGCCGCTTCGTCGGAAACGGAATCCGGGATCCGGTTCAGACCGGTGTCGGCAAAGGGAACCCGGACATATTCGGCCTGCCCTCCGTCGATGCGGCATCCCAGTGCCCATCCGCCGTGTTCGTGGATGCAGTTGTTGACATATCCGTGACGGCAGAACCAGCATTCACCGCAGAAAGTCTCCACGTTGACGGTGACACGGTCTCCGGGGCTGACATGGGTGACGGCGCTGCCCGTTTCTTCCACGATGCCCACCATCTCATGCCCCACAGTGATTCCGACCTGTGCACGGGGAACGGAGCCGTGGAGGATGTGAAGGTCACTGGAGCAGATGCTGGCAAGGGTCACGCGGACGATGGCGTCCCTCGGATGGAGCAGGACGGGCTTCGGTTTTTCGGTAAGGGCAAATCTGCCGGGGGATGTATAGGTGTATGTAAGCATAATATACCTCTGAAACAGGATGAGATGCAGTATCTGAGGAAAGTATAGCCGAAAAAAATGTGATTGTCAATAGCCTTCAGAATCTTGCAAAGCAGGACGGAATGTGGTAAAATGATGACAGTCATCACTGGAATTTTGCGAGGTAATTATGAGAATTTCAAAACTGCTGACCGCTGTTCTTGCTGCCGGACTGCTTCTCTGCGGCTGTCAGAATGCGCCCGAACCGGCGGATACAACCGAAGACACTGCGGCGGAAACCGTCGTGGAAGAAGCGGGCGAGCTCTGCCTGTTCGAGAACGGCGCGGGGCTGTATAAGTTTGTCCGTCCCGATGAATGCAGCAATGATGTAACCGATACGGCGACTCTCGGCTGGCGTCTGATCAAGGATACCTATGGCTGTGAAGTGAAGATTACCACCGACTGGGTGAAGAAAAATGCGCCAATTCCCACGGACACGCCCGAAATTCTCATCGGTGCCACCAACCGTGCCGAATCCGCGGAACTGGCGGCAAGTCTCAATGCTACCAGCTACCGGGTCAAGTGCATGAACAACAGAATCGTCATCGTCGGCGCCAAGGACTGGATGCTGCAGCCCGCCATGGAAGCGCTGGTTGCGGCTCTGAGTGTGGACGAAAACGGACGGGGCACTGTTCCGGACAATCTGGATCTGACCTATGACTTCGCGGACGGCGCACGTCCCGGATGGCTCCTGAACGATGTACCGTCCTACGACGACGGCGTGCTGTCCGAAACCTTTGCCAGAGAAACACTGGGATTCAAGAAGAAAAACGCCGCTTCCAAAGTGATGTGCGTCAGCAAGACCACCGGGGAAGAGTTTGAATCCTACATTCAGAAGGTACGGGATGCCGGATTCACCGTGGTTCAGCGTGCCGACTGGGGTGTTCTCAGCGCATACCAGTGCGATAAGGACGAAATTTCCTTCTACGCATACTATGCGGAAGGAACGGAAGAAGCCCGTATTGTACAGGAAAAATCCGACACCGTATCTCTGGAAGTCTTCAATTATACTTACGAAGCAAAGCCCGGCGAGACCAACGATGTATATCTGTTCGGCGTGATGATGGACCCGGACGGCATCGACTTTGCCTACAACGGCAATACCCGTCTCAACTGCGGTCAGATGCTGTTTATGAAGCTGGCTGACAACAGTCTGGTGATCATCGACGGCGGCGGTGTCCAGCAGATGAGTGACACGGCGGCGGAAGAATTCCTCCGTCTGGCCAGAGAAGCCACCGGTGTGCCGGAAGGGGAGAAGATGCGGATTGCCTGCTGGTTCATTACCCACCGTCACGGCGACCATTTCCAGGGCTTCAACCGGTTCATCACCAAGTACCACGATCAGTTTGAGATGGAGCGGATTCTGTACAATATCATCTCCACCGACGACGCTTTCACCAGAGTTACAACAACGGTATCCCGGTACTATCCCGACATTCTCTACCACAAGCCTCACACCGGCGAGACCGTACAGCTTGCCAATATCACCATGGATGTGATGTACACCCAGGAAGATCTGATGCATCCCACCACGATGGAGTATAAGTCTTCCGACTTCAACGACAGCTGCACGGTGCTGAAGGTGAACTTTGACGGCAAAACCTTCATGATTCTCGGTGACATTTACGGATCCGCCGAAACCACACTGCTCCAGTATTATCCCAGTGATATGCTGAAATCCGATGTGGTTCAGGTGTCCCACCACGGATGGAACTACATGCCCTCCCTGTATGCGGCGATTGACGCGAAGATTGCCCTGTACCCCCAGTCCTCGGGCGGTGCGGAACGGGGTCTGTCCGGCGGAGCGGAGCGTGTTGTCATCGATATCCGGAAGAACTGCGATGAACTGTACTTCGCCGGTGACGAAACCGTAGGTGTACGGGTGGTTGACGGGGACGTGGAAGTGTTCTGCCGCTGTCCCGTGATCGGCTCCGACTACACCGGCTGGAGCTGGTATTGAGCGGTATCCACGGCTTCCTAAACCAAAAACGGAAGGTGCTGCTGCATTATCGGAATTTATTCCCGAGTGCAGCAGTACTTTTTCGTCCCAGGCTGGAATTCTTCACAATTCTGTGGTATAATGGCAGACACTGACGAAAACAACGGAGGAATATTTATGAACCAGAAGGAACTGAACGAAATCCGCCGCAGAATCGCGCCCGGAAAGAACAATATGGGCAAGGTTTACGGATGCTACATCAATTACAACAAGGAAATTATTGCCCGGATGGATGCGTCCATGGGGCTGATGCCGGAGATTGAGCTGGAAAAATTTGTGGCGCTGTTCCGGGGGGCACTGGGCGGTACCCTCGGCAAGAATCTGCTGAGTCTGCAGTTTACCAACGAGCAGATCACGGACGGTGCGGAAAACAAGCTTCTGAACGATCTGCGGAAAACTGCCTGTCAGGACGAGGAAATGCGGAACAAGCTGTACGAAAAGATCATTGCAGGTCTTGAAACCCAGGAGATGAACTGGCTGATTCTCATTGCCGCCGATTCCTACGATGTTCCGAAGAAAACGAAGAATGACGACATCCTGGACGACGGCTCCGACACGGTTTTCCACTATATGCTCTGCGCCATCTGCCCGGTGAAGGATGGCAAGGCGGAGCTGGGCTATTTTGCCAACGAAAGCCAGTTCCACAGCTACGCGGCGCAGGCAACGGTTTCCGCACCCATGATGGGTTTTATGTTCCCCTCCTTTGACGGACGTGCGGCCAACATCCACAATGCGCTGTTCTACACCAAGAGCGTGAAGGAAATGCCCCAGGGAATCATCGAAAACGTCTTCGGTACGGCGGTACCCCTGTCCTGTACGGAGCACCGGGATGCATTCCAGGCGGTTCTGGCTCAATCCCTGGAGGACGAATGCAGCTTTGACGTGGTTCAGGCGGTGCACGAACAGCTGAGAGAGAAGATGGAGCAGCACAAGGAAAGCCGGGATCCGGAGCCTTTGGACATCACCCCACGGGATGTGGGCGTGATTCTGGAAAACTCCGGTGTGGACGGGGAAAAGGTGCAGGCATTCCAAGAAAAATGCGGCGAGGAATTCGGAAAAGCGGCGGCGTTCAACCCCATCAACCTCATCGATGCATCGAAGTTTGAGCTTCTGACTCCGCAGGTGAAAATTTCCGTGGATCCCAAGTTCAGCTACATGGTGGAAACCAAGATTATCGACGGCAAAAAGTACATCATGATCCCCGCTGATGAAGGGGTGGAGGTCAACGGTGTGGCGGTGAAGATCACGGAATAATTGCCGCAGAAACCGCACAATCCGCAATATTTGCGGCGCATGGTTGACGGATGGCAGAAAAAGTGGTAGAATGAAGAAAAATACCGTACATCACTTACAGAAAGGCAGAAAATTATGGAACTCAAAGGCAAGAAAATCGTATTCCTCGGCGACAGCATTACCGAAGGACACGGCACCACCGGCGTTGACAAGCATTTTGTAACCCTGATCGGACAGTGGGCGGAATGCGAAGTGAAGAACTACGGCATCGGCGGCACCCGTTTTGCAAAGCAGTCCAAGGCCTCCGCAAACCCCAGATGGGATCTTGACTTCTGCAGCCGCGTGGAAGAGCTTGACGGAGATGCGGATATCGCTGTGCTGTTCGGCGGCACCAACGACTTCGGTCACGGCGATGCTCCTCTCGGCGATATGTCCAGCCGGGATCAGTACACATTCTACGGGGCATGCCACCACATCATGACCAGACTTCACGAACGGTTCCCCGGAAAGCCCATCCTGATTCTCACTCCCCTGCACAGATGCAACGAGGACAACGTGAGAGGCGACGGCTGGAAGGAGGAAGAAGCGGCGGATCTGAAGACCTATGTGAACATCATCCGTGAAGTGGCGGAATACTATTCCCTGACCGTTCTCGATCTGTTCGCGGAAAGCGGAATCCAGCCCAAGGTGGACATCATCCGTGAGAAGTTCTGCCCCGACGGACTCCATCCCAACGATGCCGGTCACGTTCTGCTGGCAAAGAAGATCTACGCAAAGCTCTGCGCTATGTAACAGAATAATTATGCCCGGACGTTCACTGAGACCGCCCGGGTATTTGTATATGGAGAGAAGAAATGACAGCTCACGAAAGAAAAGCGGCTGCGGATCGGATTCTGTATGAGATGGGGCTGTACAACCGCCTTGCCGAAATCGGGAACCCCCATGTGATCGGCAGCTGCCTCATGAATATGATGGCATGGAACGATCTGGATATCGATATTGAAAACGGTGCCATGAACCGGGAAAAACTCTATGCCCTGACCGGGTACATTCTGCAAACCTTCTCGCCGGTGTGGTATGAGGCCAAAGAGGTTGTGAACGATGAGGGCAAGACGGTCTGGTTCCACGGATTTGAAGCGGTTGTCGAAGGAGAACTGTGGAATTTCGATCTATGGTTCTTTGACGAAGAAACCATTGTAAAGGCGGAGGCGTACTGCGACAGTGTTGCGGACAGATGCGAAGCGCTGGCGGGAAGCAGGGAAGCGATCCTCTCGATCAAGCAGGAGCTGATCTGCCGGGAACTGTACAGCTTTGAAAAATACACCAGTATAGATGTATACCGTGCGGTTCTGGAACAGGGAATTTACACGGCAGAAGAATTTCTTGACCAATATGTCAAGCCGGAAAGGAACACGATATGAAATTCAAAGGTGATATCATCATTCTTGACCCGTGCAGTGCGGTGAAATGCGACAGTGACTGGCAGGAGTGCGGCTGGGGCGCGGACATGGGAAAGCTGGGATTTACCCGGTTTCTCTGTCTGGACGAGGGAGCCGACTGCTGCAGAACGGTGAGAAACGCGGACACCGGAGAGATTCTCGGGCACTTCTGCACCGACTCGGCGGTTCTGGTTCTGCTGGATTTTGACGAGCTGCTGGCATACAACCCCGGATTCAGCGATCACGTGAAATATCCGGCCTCCTGCACCGTGATCCGCGGATTTGACGGGGAAGCGACGATGGAAAACGGCTGCTTCATCGGACGGGGGAATATCAATTTCGTCACGGCGGATTCTTGACGGAAGCGTTTTTTATATGCTATAATGAAGAAAAATCCCTCAAAACAGGAGGAACCTATGAGCACCGGTATCTGCACCACTGATTTTGAAGAAAAAAACGCCCCCCGGATGATGGCTGACGATCTGTTTGCTCTGATCCGGCAGTACGGCTACACCTGCACGCAGTTTGCGTTTTCGTCCGTCAGCGAAAGCGGGTATTTCCCCAGCGGAAGCATCGAGATCCCCGGCACCATTGCACCCGAAACCCTGCGTGCTGTCGAAAAAGCGGCACAGAAGCACGACCTGCCCGTCATGGTTATCAACGGAACCTTCAACATGGCACATCCCGATAAGGAAATCCGGATGACCGGGTTGGAACGGATGAAGATTCTGGCACAGGCGGCACGGGAGTTGGGTGTGAAGTACATCTCCCTCTGCTCCGGGACCTTCAACCATGACAGTCTGTGGGCGTACTCTCCGGACAACGACACCGATGACGCGTGGAATGCCATGTACGGCACCATGGAGCGTGCGGTGGAAATTGCGGAGAAATACGGCATTACCCTCGCCATCGAATCGGAGGCGTCCAATGTGATCTCCACCCCCGAGCGGGCACGGCGGCTCATGGACTCCATCGGATCGGACAAGCTGAAGATGATCCTTGACTGCGCCAACCTGTTCCACCGGGGCGAGGCTCATCCGGAAAACGTGAAGTCCGTCATCACCCATGCCTTTGAGGTGTACGGACACGACATCGTCATCGCCCACGGCAAGGATATCCGGGAAGGAGAGGGCATTGACTTCTGCGGCACCGGGGACGGCATCGTGGATTTTTCCCTGACTGCGGATCTGCTGAAGCAGTACGGCTATGCGGGGGATATGTTCCTGCACGGGATCTATGAGAGAGAGAATATGGTGAAAGCGAGAGAACACTGGGAAAACGCATGCCGATGAGAGAATAAAGGAGGCTGCAATATGAAAAACGCACGAATCAGAGCCTGTGAGCTGCTGTACCGCCCGACGGATGCGCGGTACGATGAGAAGATCCGCCATTTTCAGGGATGCCCCACCATTGCGGTCACGCCCGGCGGCAGAATTTATCTGGCATGGTATTCCGGCGGCACCAAGGAACCCCATATGGAGAACTACAATCTGGTCATCACCAGCGTCGACGGCGGAAATACCTGGTCGAAGCCCTTGCTTGTGATTCCCAGCAGCAGAGAAATGCAGGTTCACGCCCTGGATATCCAGCTGTGGTGCGATCCTGCCGGGAAGCTTCACGTTTTCTGGGTGCAGAACAACACGGAGCCCGCTCCCGGGGTGATTCCCAGAGGCAAGCCCGGTCAGCCCATGGTGGCAGTGGAAGGATGGCTGTTCAACGACTTCGATCACTCCATGTGGGAAGTGATTTCGGAAAATCCCGATGACGAGGATCCGATTTTCTCCGAGCCGAAGTGCCTTGATGTGGGATTCCTCCGGTGCAAGCCCACGGTGCTGGCAAACGGGGATATCCTCTACTTCAACTACGACCAGACCCATGACGAATACGGCTACAGCATTTCCGAAGACGGCGGCAATTCAGTTGCCCGTTACTACGGCGTGAAGAAGCTTGCCACCTATTTCGATGAAGGCATGGCATATCAGCGCCTTGACGGATCCGTGCGGATGTTTGCCCGTACAGGTCTCGGTGAGCTGGCGGAAACCGTCTCTCACGACAACGGACGGACGTGGGAAGAAGCGCGTCTCTCCGGAATCACGGCGGCGGACACCCGGTTTTTCGTATCCCGTACCCCCACCGGGCGGATTCTGCTGGTGATCAATGATGATGCGAAAGTGCGCCGGAACATGACCGTGTGCCTGTCCGAGGACGACGGCGCGACCTGGAAGTACAAAAAGTGCATCGACACCCGGAACGATATCTCCTATCCCGACTGCGATTTTCATGACGGGAAAATCTACCTCACCTATGACCGGGAACGGACGGGAGCAAAGGAAATTTACTTTGCCTGCTTCACGGAGGAGGATGTGATGAATCCCGAGGCTGTCATTGATGTAAAGATTGTCAGCAAGCCGTAAACCGGATCCAGGAACTGCTCACGAGAAAATGGGCAGTTCTTTTTATTAAGATTCACCAAATCCGCTTGACGGAGAAGGTACTTCCTGATATAATAATCCTAAAGAAGCAAAAAATCCACAAAACGAAAGGAACAAGATTATGGCAGTTATGAAAACCTGTTTTCCCCAGCCCGATGTTCAGCGGAGCGAATGGCTGAATCTCAACGGCACATGGGAGTTTTCCCTCAATGAAAAGACTTACGCGGGAACGATCGAAGTCCCCTATCCGTGGGGATCTCCCCTTTCCGGCGTGACCGAAGAAAAGGACGGCACCGGCTACTACCGGAAGACCGTTTCCTGGAATCCCGCCGGTGAGAAGATCTGGCTGGTATTCGGTGCCGTGGACTACACCTGCGAAGTACGGTGCAACGGAACCGTTGTGGGAACCAACAAGGGCGGCTACAACCGGTTTGAATTCGATGTGACCGGCTGCTGGAACCGTGACGGTGAGAACGTAATCGAAGTGGACGCCACCGACCTGAGTGAAAAATCCCAGACCTACGGCAAGCAGGACTACGGCAACGCAAGAGGTATCTGGCAGACCGTGTGGCTGGAATCCCGTCCGGCGGCGTATATCGCGAATTTCTTTGTCAAAACCAGGCTGGACGGCACCGTTTCCTATGACGTAACCTGCGGCGGCGCGGCTGACGGCATGACCGTAACCGCGAATTTCGGCGATATCACCGCGTCCGCTGAAGTGAAGGACGGAAAGGCGAAGATTGAATTCACCGTGGCGGATCCCAAGTGGTGGTCCCCGGAAGAACCCAATCTCTACGAAGGAACCATCGCTCTCGGTGACGATGTGATCTCCACCTATTTCGGTATCCGCGAGATCGGTACCGGCAAGTTCGGCGCGAACAACCGCAATTATATTACCCTCAACGGCAAGCCCTACTATATCAACGGCGTTCTCGACCAGAGCTTCAATCCGAAGGGATTCTTCACCCTGCCCTCCGATGACGACTGCCGTGAGGAAATCCTCCGCCTCAAGAGAATCGGCGTGAACATGGCGAGAATCCACATCAAGGCGGAAGAACCCCTCAAGCTGTACTGGGCGGACAAGCTGGGCCTTCTCATCATGGAAGACATCCCCTGCTTCTGGGGCGAACCGCTCCCGGATACTCAGGCACAGTACGAAATCGAGATGAAGGAACAGATCATCCGCGACCGGAACCATCCGTCCCTGTTCTACTGGGTTATCTTCAACGAAACCTGGGGCCTGTTCCACTTCCCGGTGAACGAAGACGGCAGCAAGGGCAGAGTCTATAAGCCCGAAACCGCAGAATGGGTTGTCAGATGCTGTGAAATGGCACGGGAACTGGATGACACCCGCCTGATCGAGGACAACTCCGTCTGCAACCGCGACCACACCGTGACCGATGTGAACACATGGCACTTCTACTCCAACGGCTACAAGCGCGTGAAGGATGTGGTTGACAACTTCTGCAATACCGCGTACCCGGGTACTCATGCCAACTACAAGGAAGGCTACACCATGGCGGATGTACCCTGCATGAACAGTGAATGCGGCAACGTATGGGGCATCACCGGCAATGCGGGTGAGAGCGATATTTCCTGGCAGTACAAGTACATGATGAACGAATTCCGTCTCCACGACAAGCTGTGCGGCTTCGTATTCACCGAATTCCACGACGTGGTCAACGAATTCAACGGATACTACAAGATCGACAACGGGGACAAGGACTTCGGCTACGATACCTACGGCATGACCCTCCGCGATCTCCACAGTCAGGATTATCTGGGCTGTGACTACGCTCCCATGACTACCGTAAAGCCCGGTGATGCCGTGAAGGTTCCCCTGTTCGGCTCCAGCTTCACCGATGCCCGTCACGGCAAGCTGCTGAAGATCGACTGGCAGCTGACCTGTCAGGATCCCATGGACGGCGATTTCATTGCGGACGGCGGCGACATTGCCATCGTATGGTCCGGCTACGGCACATTCCCGGCAGGTGAGATCGGATTCACCGTTCCCGAACATGACGGCGTTGCTCTGCTGTCCTTCGCGCTGTACGACGGCGACGAAAGAATCATGCAGAACGGCATCCTCTTCGACGTGGACGGCGGCAGACAGAACGCACTGGTTCTGGATCCTAAGGATTTCGCGGCAGATTTCGGACGTACCATCCCCACCGCCATGGGCAAGATCAGCGGTCTCGGAAAGGGCAGCTTCACTGCTGAAATCAAGACTGCCGATGTACCCGGCCTAGCTGATGCGGACAATCTGCGCCTGATGTTCGAAGCATCCACCAGAGAACCCATGACCCACGACTGGCCCGATGAAACCGCCGGTGAACGCGTTGACCTGAGCTATATGCTGGGATACCGCTGCGACCCCGGTGCCAACAGAAACTCCTTCCCCCAGACCGACGCCCGGAAATGGAGCGGCATGATGGATGTTTCCATCGACGGCATCTCCTGCGGCACCGTTTATCTGACGGACGACCCGGCTGACTCCCGCGGCGCTCTGTCCCATCACTATCAGCCCGTGGACAATCTCCTGGAAGAAGCGGGAACCTACAGCACCCTGTGCGATATCGTGATCCCTTCCGATCTGCTTCTGAAACTCCGCGGCAAGGAATCCTTCACTCTGACCCTCACCATGCAGGATGAAGCAGGCCTGTCCCTGTTCTCCAGAACCAGCGGACGCTACGGTATCGGCATCGTGCTTGCGGCAAAGTAAAAGCGAAGTCCAAAACTCCCTCTCTCCGGGGGAGTTTTTTGATGGAAAAAGAGCCGCTTTCCGGGGAAAACGACTCTTGCGATGGATTATTTTTCGATTCCGTCCCGTTTGTCGGCGAGAGCGGTGAAGCGCTTGATGAGCTTGATTTCATTCGGATCATAGGGGTATCCGTTGAAGCGGTACAGGTCGTGCTGCCACTTGGTCAGATCCAGCTTGCCGTCCAGGAAATCCTGTCTGCGGAAATAGCCGCCCCAGGGTTCGAAGGTCTGGGAGTATCCCTGCATCAGCCCCCAGCTGTAGGAGCCGATCTTTTCCAGATAGAACAGGGGGAAGATTTCCTTGTAATTGTTGTCGTTCAGACGGTTGAGCCATTCGTTGTTGATAAGGGGTCTGTTGTATGCTTCCTTCAGGAGCTCGATCAGGAGAATCATATTGCTGTAGGGGCCGTAGTAGTGGAAGGTGATGATGTCGGACAGCTCAACGGCGATTTTCTCAATCTCGGATGCCTGTTCCGTAGTGGTGGACATTCTCCATACATCGGCGGTGAGGGGCTGCTTGACCTTCTTTTCCCGGAGAATCGTGAAGAATTTCACCATGGCTTCCGCACTCATCATGCCGCGGTTGCTGTTGCCCGGTTCGTTCCATACGTCCCAGATCTGGATTCTGTCATCCTGACCGTATTTTTCCGCCAGTTCCGCCACCATGTCGTAGTATCTGCCCTCGTATTCGGGATCATCCAGCAGACAGTAGCCCGGTTCCTTGTAGTCCCCGGTGTGAGGTCCCTGACGGATGCCGCTGTGGAAGCCCCAGTCAACATTCTGGGGACCGAATACCACGGGTTTGAAACGGCTTTTCGGCACGGTGCAGTCGTTGCCCAGACAGAGCATGACGCGGATGCCGTGCTTGTCCGCCATGGTGATGTAGTCCTCCAGATTTGCCATGAACGCATCGTGTTCGAAGCACCACACCTCAAACTGAATGATGGCGCGGACGGCGTTGAAGCCCAGCTCTTCGGCGATGCCGAACTCATAGTCGATCTGTTCGGCTACCTCGGCGTGGTTGTATTCCTGCCAGATGGCGATACGGTTGACGCAGTTTGAGGGATAGCCGCACCATCCACGGATCCACGGCTGTGCGTTATACCATTCCCATGCCTGCTCCGGTGTCCACTGACCGGCTTTCGCGGCGGCGATAAGTTCATTCATACTCGTCTTCTCCTTTGTTGATCGGATGTGTTTCTGGCTTTATTGTACACACATTGCGGCGGGATGTCAAGAAAAATTGTGAAAAACTTCATAAAATTCGTTGTCACGCACCACAGGGTATGGTATAATGGAATCAGAAATTACAGAAACGGAGATCTGATATGACGGATTGGTTTGACAAAATTCCCGTATATGACGGCGGAACGACTGCGGAAGGATTCTACAACTGCGGTCCCATGCTTGCCGATGACAGGGAAGGCCCCACGGATGAGGACACTGTGATGAAGCTTGTCACCGGCACCGATGCCGAAGAATTTGCCGCATACGGGGAGAAGCTGGCGGAGAACGGATTCACGGCGGTATTTTCAAATTCCACTCCCGCGGCGGAGTGCGCGCAGTGGGTGAAGGACGATATTCACCTGTACGGTGTATTCAACCGCATGGCCGGGGAAGTGCGGCTGTTTGCGGATCCTGCAGGCGTGACCGCTGACCGGTTCGGGTACACGGCACAGGGCGGAAAGACCGAGATCTACCAGTACGGGCTGTACTATGATCCGCAGAACGGACACTCTCCCACTACCACCAACTGCGGGATGCTGTATATCGTGAAGCTCGCCGACAACAGCCTGTTCATGATGGACGGGGGACATATCCTCCAGTGCTCCGTGGAAGCGGTGACGGGACTGTATGATTTCCTCCACCGGATCACGGGAAAGGCACCGGGAGAGACCATCCCCATTGCCTGCTGGTTTGTGACCCACGCCCACGACGACCATCTTGCCATGTGCGTGCGGCTGACGAGAACCTACCCCGGCGAATTTGACATTCAGCGGATTCTGTTCAATTTCCCGTCCTACTCGGTGTGCAGACGGGGTTATGCC
>JAFQWY010000149.1 GCA_017407225.1 Clostridia bacterium
CGGGCCTGCAGACCCACGTGGGCGGCGCCCATATCGCCCTCGATCTCCTGCTGGGGCACCAGCGCCGCCACGGAGTCGATGACTACGATATCGATGGCGCCGGAGCGTACCAGTGCGTCCGCGATTTCAAGAGCCTGCTCACCGGAGTCGGGCTGGGATACGAGGAGGTTGTCAATGTCAACGCCCAGTGCCTTTGCGTAAACGGGGTCGAGGGCGTGTTCCGCGTCGATGAATGCGGCTTCTCCGGAGGTCTTCTGCACTTCCGCGATGGCGTGGAGGGCGAGAGTGGTCTTACCGGAGGATTCGGGACCGTAGATTTCGATGATTCGTCCGCGGGGGAGACCGCCGATGCCCAGCGCCATGTCGAGGGTGAGGGAGCCGGTGGAAACTGCGGAGACGTTCATTCTGGGGTTTTCGCCCATCTTGATGATGGTGCCCTTGCCGAAGCTTTTTTCAATCTGGGAAATGGCGGTATCGAGGGCTTTCCTGCGTTCCTCGGGGGATCTTTCTGCGGTATCAACGGTCTGTTTCTTGGAAGATGCTTTCGCTGCCATACTATATTGGTTCCTTTCGTATATCGAACATATTTTCTGCCCTTATTATAGTACAAAAGGGGGGATTTATCAAGGGGGAGAGAAGAATTTTAACAAAGCGTTCGGTGAATGGAAAAATATGGCATACATCCGCAGAGGATCAGTCCAGATTGACTCTGTGCTTCATGAGCCACGCGGAGGCGAACCAGCAGAGGACGGCGATGACGGCGGTGACTGCGGTTTCGGTGATCATCATAGTGTTCAGAACACGGCCGAAATCGGGGATCTCGGAGGCGGTGAGACCGGAACCGGAAGTAAGCCCGAAGAGGGAATTAATGAAATTTACGGCGAAGTTGACGGCGAAGATCATGCCTACGGCTGCGAAGGCCTTATGGCGTCTGACCACGGACGCGCCGAAGAGGATGGCGGTGAAGATCTGCAGAATCCGGGATGCCGAGGACACGAACAGGGAGAGGCAGATGAGGAATACGGATCCGGCGTCCGGGCTGATGTTTTTCAGGATCAGGCGCAGTTCGGCGGCGGCGAGGGAAAACTCATCCGCGGTGCCGATGCAGGCGGTCATGGTCAGGAGCAGGAGGCAGACGGCGGTCACATAAGCGGCGGAGATGATGAGATTCCAGAGAAGGGCGGAGAGGAATTTCGCGCCCAGGATCATGGAAGGGGAGGCCGGCAGCGTGAAGGTGGTGTAGGCTTCGTCGGTGACCGTGGACTGATAGAACCGGACATAGATCATGAGGGACATGACCATGATGAGTCCGGCGAAGGTGACGATGGTGAGCAGGAAGCCGCTGACGGAGATCATGGCGAGAAAGCCTTCTTCGTTTTTCGCGGAGATGCAGAGGACGCCTGCATTGAGGCAGCCGAGGACGGTCAGGCACAGCAGGGCAAAGAGAGCCGGGAGCTGTGTGCGTGCGATGGCTTTGAAATCGTATTTGAACAGTTTGGCAAACATCAGTACAGTCCTCCTTCATTGGTGGGTGCCCGGTACCCGGCTGTGCGGAAAATATCCCGGAAGATTTCGTCCAGGGATTTGCCGTGTTCCTCCCGGGCATGGCCGGCGTCGCCGCTCATGATGACAACGCCGCCCGCGACGAAGGCGAATCCGTCCAGGATCGGTTCCACGTCGTGGATCAGGTGGGTGGAGATGAGCACCGTGGAGCCGGGGCGGTGGTTTTCGATGACGGTGCGGAGGATGTAGTCCCGTGCCGCGGGATCGACGCCGCCGATGGGTTCGTCAAGGAGGTACAGATCCGCCTGACGGGACATGGCGAGGATGAGCTGCACTTTTTCCAGGGTGCCTTTGGACAGGGTCTTCAGTTTTGCGTGCATGGGAATTTCCAGATCGGCCAGCATGGACTGAGCGCGCAGGGTATCGAAGTCTGCGAAGAAATCCGCGGTCATTTTCACGCACTCGTCCACGCGCATGGCACGGTCGAAGGTGCACCGGTCGGGGAGGTAGGAGGTATGGGCTTTGGTGACGGGACCGGGTGCGATGCCGCCGATGAGGGCGGTGCCGGATGTGGGCTGCAGGACGCCGGCGAGGATTTTCAGCAGTGTGGTTTTGCCGCTTCCGTTGGGGCCGAGCAGACCGATGATTTTTCCCTGGGGCAGCTCGAGGCTGATATCTCTCAGCGCAGGGGTGCTGCCGTAGGTTTTTGCAAGGCTGTAGCATTGGATCATGGTGGGTTTGCCTCCGTTGTGGGTTTTCTTTATTCTTTGTGATTTGTTTTTCTTCTTTTTGTTATGCCTGGACTGCGCGTTCGGGATCGAAGGGCAGAAAAAGCTCCGCATTTTCGGATTTTGTTTTCTCTCCTGCGCGGAGGGCGCATAGGACCGCTCAGCATCACTGGATTGTCTCCTTAAGGGAACGCGCTTTGCGCGAGGCTTGGATTTTAAGGATAGGCTGAGAGTTTTTCTTTTTCTTGATTTTCTATTTCCCCACATTCTCCAGATATTCGTCAATATCGGTGAATTCGTCCAGTTTCGCATCTTTTCTCAGGTACAGGGGGTGGTGGGGGTGGGCGCCGTTTTTACTTCTCTGGCCGCAGGTGTACCACTGTGCGCCGTATTTCTGTCCGATTCCGATCATGTCGCGGACGCAGGCGGGGAGATAGGGCCGTTTTTTGATGATGGTTCCCCATGCCGCCCAGATTTTCGGGGGATTCCCGGCTTCATGGGACAGGCGCAGGATGTAGTCGAAGGCCTTCATGTTCTCCCGGTGCAGGGCTTCGTTGAAGGTTTTCTCCATCTGATCGGGATCGGTGGCGCGCTGTGCGTACACGTTGAACATCACGAAGCTGTCGCATCCGTTGCCGAGGGCGATTCTCTCCACGGATTTTAAGGTATTGTCCAGATTGTCCGGTTCCGCCGTGGACGGGTTGATCCCGATGGCAATGAGGGGATTCTTGCCGCGGGTGCCCAGGATGTAACGGTATTCGGAGTAGAAATCGGGGACGTACAGCCACTTCTCCCGGTCATATGTACCGGTATCCGACGGGATGAGGGCATCTTCAAAAGACAGGACGGAAATTTCCGTTGTGGGAGACTGGGGGATATGAGCCATGGTGTCCTCCTCAATGGTTGATGGATTCATTATAGCACAATTCCTTTTCCGATGCATGAACCTGCGGTAAACGATGGGGGATGGAATAAAAACGTAATGAAATTAATGATAATCGTTAAATACATCTTGACAATCGTTAAGGTGTGTGCTATACTGGTATCACAGAAAAACATTTGGAGGAGACTTGTTTATGGAAAAAATTCAGAAAAACGCAGCGGTGATCGGAAAGATCCTGAAGGTTCTGCGGGGTATTGTCTTCGGCGTGGGATGCGCGGTGCTGGTGTTCACGGTGCTCGCCATGATCGTACCCCTTCCGCTGAGCAGCATCATGGACACTGCAAGCTTCACCCTTGAGCTGGGATCCGTGGAGCTGTCCGTGGCGCCGGATTCCGTTCCGCCCGTCAACCGCTTCATCGTGGTGCTCACCCTGCTTCATGCCCTGACGGAGATGGTATTTCTCTGGGTGGTGCTGGGGATGCTGATGAAGATTTTCGGCGCCATGGCGGAAGGCAGGCCTTTTGCGGGCGCGGACACTCTCCGGAAGTTGGCGTGGGTCTATCTGGGCTTCAGCATCGGCGAGACCGTTCTCGGATATGCCGCGGAGGTTCTTTCGTACAATGCATACCATCTGCCCGATCTGCTCATCAGCGAGAAGATTCTGGGATGCACGCTGGAAACGGTCATTGATGTGAATTTCCTGTTCGTCTTCGCCGTCCTCATGCTGCTGAGCTATGTTTTCCGCTACGGGGAAGAGCTGCAGCGCCGCGATGACGAGACACTGTGAGGTGAGAGATGCCCATTATCCTTCGCCTTGACCGGGTCATGGCCGACCGGAAAATGTCCCTCACGGAGCTGTCCGAGAGGGTCGGCGTGGCAAACGTGAATCTTTCCAAGCTGAAAAACGGACGGGTAAGCGCCATCCGGTTCTCCACTCTGGAAGCCATCTGCGACGTTCTGGACTGCCAGCCCGGGGACATCCTGGAATTCCGCAGGGAGGACAATCCGGCGCAAAATCCCTGAGAATTCACACAATTGCCTTGTATTGGACGGGAAAATATGGTATGATACAGTATCCGATGAAATCCAATGGAGGTTTATGATGATGAAAAAACTGAGACTGAGTGCCGCTGTTCTGGCAGCTCTTGCCGCTCTGAGCATGAATGTGTACGCGGATGAGGTGGAGGAAGCACTTCCCGAAGCTGCGGAAACTGCCGAAGAAACCGTCCTGACCGCGGAGATTTCCTTCCCCGGCATGCAGGAGCTGAACGTGACCAGTTCCATGAGCGAACCCGATGCCGATACGGCCGTTCTGTTTGACAGCCTTGCCGTCACCGGACTGGATCTGAACGTAACCGAAGAAAACCGCACCTTTACCGTTTACACCGCTCTCGGTGTGCGCGACTATGCGGATCTTCTTGCGGTACAGATGGCAGGGGAACCCTGCACGACCGTTGAAGTTGCGGTTTACGCTTCCAACGACGACGAGACCTGGGTACAGATGGATGTGACCGCTCCCACCGACGAAAGCGGATTCTATGTATTCGACATTCTCGGATGCGAAGAAAAGTATGCCTTCTGGCGGATCGATTTCACTGTAGGCATGGGCGACGGCTTCTCCCTTTCCGAAATTGCCCTCTTCAAGCAGGACAGAGGCGAGCCGGAATACATCTACGATCTGGGTGACGAGGTGGCGGAAGGCGAACTTCCCGGACTGATTCCCGCAGATCCCGAACTCCGCATTGATGTGGAGCTGGTTCCCGAAGCTTACGTGAAGCCTTTCCCCCACGCACGGATTCCTTTCATCATGGGATTCTGCATGGGTAAGTAAAACAAACAGAAAACCGGATGCCGGTACTCCGTGTACCACATCCGGTTTTTTCATGCCCTTTATTCTTTTCCGTAATACTCATCCAGCACGGCGCTGACGGTATCCGCCCACACGATCAGGTTCTCCGGCCGGTGGGACACGGTGCTGATATCCTTGAGCACAATGTCGCAGGGGCATCCGTACTTCAGGCACAGCTTCACGGTGGTCTCCGTTTCCCGGCGGATATGATCGGGATCGGTGCGGATCGCCACATTCGCGGGATTGGGCTTGCGGGCATAGACGTAGTTTCCGCCGATTCGCTCCGCCAGAATCTCCTCGTTGGCCCAGGGAGACACGCCGATCTTCCGCAGATTGGAGATTTTGGTGATTACATCGAACTTGTTGTCCAGAGGTTCGCAGCATCCGTAATAGGTGTAGGCAAACCGCTCGGCCAGGGGCTTGATATAGTTGATTTCAAACTCCTCATGCATGGCGGGGGATACCGTGGAGAACATCTGCGCCATTCCCCGGAACCACGTCGCCTTCCATCCGTCCTCGGCCAGACCGCTGATGTACCCGGGGGTGCAGTGGAGGTTGCAGGAGGTGGGATCCACATGGGAATATTTCTCCACGAAATCCAGTCTTGCGGTTGTTGCCGCGGTGAATTTCTCCATGATCCGGTGGAGATACTCCGGACGGTCGTACATATCCATCAGGATGGGTTCCACGCCCCGCAGGAATGCGATGTCATCCCACGGCGGATAGTAGAGGTAATCATGCCCCGCAAGAACCACCGGCATGGCGTCTCCCAGCATATCGGTGTAGTAGTTCATGGCCGCCTCATCCTTGTCGGGACGAAGCGTGAACTGAGGCATATGCATCTGCTCCAGGGCTTCTTCGTCCTCCAGAACGTCATGGATTCCATGGGAAACGATATTGTTGCAGTCATCGGTGCGGACGATTGTTTCATCCCGTCTCAGCCCCGTTCCCGTGGAGTCAATCGCCATCCGTACCCGCCAGAAGGGCTCGAACAGGGTGTCCGCCCGGAAGTGCTTTCTCCGGTAGACGGCGGTACGGAAGAAATATTCCGCTCCTCTTGCGCCTCCGTCCTCGCATTCGCACTGCAATTCCCCGTCGATGTCCATCTGGTACCACGGAATCTCGTCGATGAGCACCGGAGGTCTGGTGATTTTCAGATCGTTGGTGTCCTTCATGCGCCGGTTCATCCGGATCTGTTCGTCCGACTGCGCCAGCTCCATGTACCGCTTCGCCCAGTCCCGGACGATCTGCTTGTCCCGCTGATTCATAACTGCCTCCTGTATGGATTTTTCTTTCATTATAACAGATTTCTCTCCGCTGTGCAAGCGAATTTCCCCTTGTATTCTGTACAATCCTGTGCTATAATTAGATAAATTGAACTTACGTCAGCGAGGTATTCCCATGAATCAGACTCCTACAGAAATGGAAAAGACATCTGCCGCAGAACAGAACGTGCCCGCAGTGCCGGAAAAGCCGAAGAAGAAGAAAAAGCTGAAGGAATTCCGCAGAGTCAAGACCGTGCCGCCCATGCAGGTGGTCATCCCCTACATCATGGTGGACAGAGTCGGCTCCCAGAACTTCATCACCGATACCGTGGAAATCGAGAAGCTGGAAAAGTACATGAAGGAAAAGCAGGCACAGGGCATGAGCAACATCAGCATGATGCATATCATGATCGCCGCTTACGTCCGTCTTGTGTCCCAGCGTCCCCAGCTCAACCGCTTCATCCGCGGTCAGAGAATCTGGACCCGCCGCAACGTGGAGATTTCCCTGACCATCAAGAAGGAAATGCTGCTGGAATCCCCCGATACTGTGGTGAAGATCACCGTTCCCCCGGATGCAACCCTGAAGGATGTATACGAAGCTCTTAATGAAAAGATCGTCAGCTACCGTGAAAATCCCGGCGGAGACTTTGACAAAACCGCGAAGGTGCTGACCTACCTGCCCGGGCTCCTGTTCAAGTTCGTGGTGGCTTCCCTCCGCTTCCTGGACTACTTCGGCCTGATGCCCAAATTCATCGCCAAAGTCAGCCCCTTCCACTGCTCCTACTTCATCACATCCATGGGCTCTCTCGGCATTCCGCCCATCTATCACCACCTGTACGACTTCGGTACCTGCCCCGTGTTCTTTGCCTTCGGTGCCAAGCGCCGTGCCTACGAACCGGACTCCGAAGGAAATATCAGGAAGAAGCAGTACATGGACTTCACCTTCGTGCTGGACGAACGGATCTGCGACGGCTACTACTATGCCTCCTCCCTCCGTATGCTCAAGCAGATCATCCGCAATCCCGCACAGCTGGACAATCCTCCGGAAAAGGTCGTGGAGGATATCGACTGAATCGAATCTCAAAGGACAGTGTGAACGCGCTGTCCTTTTCTCTGCGAATTTTGCCCGATCCCTTTCTTTTTCCGCTTTTCTATGGTATACTGATAGGAGAAAAACGAACGGAGATACGCCATGAACAAAAATTCCCTCCAGCCGGATTCCGAGAAGAAGCAGAACCGGTTTATCTTCTGCTGCATCGGGCTGATTCTGTATACCATGCCATGCCTGTCCTGCCTGATGATCCCCATCCTCACGGAAGGACTGACCACCCCGCTGATCATCGCAAACATCACCGTCCTGTGCGCCATCGCCGTGGGACTGATCGGCATGAACCGCTTCAGGGCGAAAAAGGGCAGATCCGTCGTCATCCTGTCCGCCGTCCTTCTCATCGCTCTGCACATCCTCACCGCCTCCCTCATCGGTGCGTGGTACATCATCATGTCCCCCGAGCTGATCCTGCTGGTTCTTCTGATGATCTGGTCGGACGTGATCGGCGGAAGAGCCTGAGAGAATAGATCATAAACGAGATTTTATGTCAATGGGTGTCCCGTTAAGTTTATCTTCGGGACGTCGTGGGCGCCGTCCCCTACCGATGTTTTAAATAATCAAAAATATAAAAATATTATACCAAGGAGCAGCTTCACCATGATCAAAACCGTCCTTTCCAAAACCGGAGAACCCATCTTCCACCTGCGTGCGGGAGATGCCTCCTACGTATTCTCCTCCTTCCACGGCTTCCTGATCCACCTGTACATGGGTCCCGCTGTGGCTGACGACGATCTGGAATACCTCATGGTCCGCGTAGGACACGACTCCGTGGTTCCGAGACCTGCGGATACCTCCGAGTACTGGTTCTCCTGCGATATCGCACCCTTTGAGTATCCCGCAAACCAGACCGGCGACTACCGTCCCTCCGCGATCTCCGTGGCTCACGCGGACGGCTCCACGGCAACCGCTCTGCGCTATGTCTCCCACGAAATCGTCTCCGGCAAGCCTGCTGCAGACAAGTATCCCGCAGTTTACGCCGACGAAAACGAAGCCGATACCCTCATTATCACCGCAAAGGACCCTGCCGACGGCGTGACCTTCAGGCTGTATTACACTGCGATGCGAGATCTTCCTGCCGTATGCCGCAGAGTCATCATCGAAAACACCTCCGACAATGCCATCGATCTGGAACGCGCTTACTCTGCATCCGTGGATTTTGCCGCTGTTGGCGAACCCATGGAGCTTCTCCACCTCTGGGGCACCTGGGGACGGGAACGCACCATGGAACGCACTCCCCTCCTGCACGGCTCCCTGACCGTTGACTCCAGACGCGGCGCTTCTTCCCATCACCACAACCCCTTCGCGGCTCTGGTAGGCAAGTCCACTACGGAAACCGCAGGCATGGCAGTGGGTCTGTCCCTCATCTACTCCGGCAACTTCGATATCACCTGCGATACCGACCCCTTCGGATGCACCAGACTCATGGCCGGCATCAACCCCACCGACTTCAGATGGCATCTGGATCCCGGTGAGTCCTTCGTGACTCCCGAAGCGGTCTTCTCCATCTCCGGCGAAGGGCTGGGCAAAATGTCCCGCACCTTCCACCGCCTGTACCGGAAGAATCTCTGCCGCGGAGAGTGGAGAGACACCATCCGTCCCGTGCTTGTCAACAACTGGGAAGCAACCTACTTCAAGTTTGACGACGAAAAGCTCCTCGCCATCGCAAAAGACGCAGCGGATGCCGGCATTGAGATGCTGGTCATGGACGACGGCTGGTTCGGTCAGAGAAACGACGACAAATCCTCCCTCGGTGACTGGTTCGTCAACGAAGAAAAGATCCGCGGGGGGCTCGGCAAGCTGGTGGAAGGCATCAACGCGCTGGGTCTGAAGTTCGGTATCTGGTTCGAGCCCGAAATGATTTCCCCCGTCTCCAAACTGTACGAAGCCCATCCCGAATGGTGCATCCACGTGGAAGGCCGCGACAAGTCCATCGCCCGGAACCAGTACGTTCTGGATATGACCCGGGAAGACGTCCGCGACTACCTGTTTGAAGTCATGTCCGGCGTTCTTTCATCCGCAAACATCGCGTATGTGAAGTGGGACTTCAACCGCAACCTGACCGAAGCCGCTTCCGCTACCCTTGCCGCTGACAGACAGGGCGAAATGTTCCACCGCTATGTCCTCGGTCTGTACGATCTCCTCGACCGGATCACCACCGCATTCCCCAAGCTGCTTCTGGAAGGCTGTTCCTCCGGCGGCGGACGGTATGACCCCGCAATGCTGTACTACTCCCCCCAGTACTGGACTTCCGACGACACCGACGCCATGGAACGCCTGAACATCCAGCTGGGCACCTCCTTCGTATATCCCGCGTCCTCCATGTCCTGCCATGTATCCGCTTCTCCCAACCATCAGACCGGACGTCAGACCTCCTTCGTGACCAGAGGCAATGTGGCGATGGCGGGTGCATTCGGCTACGAGCTTGATCTGACCAAGCTGACCGATGAAGAAAAAGAACTGATGAGCAAGCAGGTTGACGCTTACCACCGCTACTACAACGTCATCAATCAGGGCGACCTGTACCGCCTCATCATGCCCGCCGACTGCGTGAACGGCAAGATCGGTCACTGCGCGGCGTGGATGTATGTCAGCGAAGACAAGTCCGAAGCTCTGGCTACCTTCGTGGTCATCCGCACCTCCATCCATCCCGTTTACTTCCTGAAGCTGCAGGGACTGGATCCCGATGCGGTTTATGCTGACGACAACGGAAACGAATACTGCGGCTCCACTCTCATGAACGCCGGTCTGAACCTGACAAAGAACTGGAAGGACGGCGACTCCCTCGTAATGCATTTTGTGAAGAAGTAATTTCTTCGGAACTGAACAGTTTTCATCCCTCTGCGGCAGAATCCGACCCTCTCCGCAGGGGGATCTTTTCCTCTCAGTCCCGTTTTTCTTTCCTATTGAATAAAATCCGCCGTTTCTGTTGTGAATATACCCAAATCCGCCATTTAACGGGACATGAATTTTATACCGTCCGTTAATTGATAATTCACGAATTATTGTGTATAATGTATATAATTATTATTTGTTAACGGCACTTTAATATCATCCAATACAATCCAACTTCGGGGGTATCCTATGAAACTGCTGGAAGACCGTATTCTGAAAGACGGCAAAATCGGTGCGGGCAATGTGCTCAAGGTGGACAGCTTCGTGAACCACCAGATCGACGTCCCCTTCATCTCCAGACTGGGCGAAGAATTCTACCGCCTCTATAAGGATGAGGGCGTCACAAAAATCCTCACCATCGAAGCATCCGGGATCGGAATCGCCTGCCTGACCGCGGCTTATTTCAATGTTCCCGTTGTATTTGCCAAGAAGACCCCCACCAACAACATCTCCGGCGATGTCTATACCTCGGAAGTCTACAGCTATACCCACGAAACCACCTATACCATCCGCCTGTCCAAGGAATTCCTCAGCCCGGAAGACCGGGTTCTCATCATCGACGACTTCCTCGCCAAGGGCAGCGCACTTCTGGCTCTCCTGAAGCTGGTTCATGATGCGGGTGCTTCCGTTGTCGGTGCAGGCATTGTGATCGAAAAAGCTTACCAGCCCGGCGGCGATATCGTCAGAGGTCAGGGCGTAAGAGTGGAATCCCTCGCCAGAATCGCATCCATGGACGAGAGCGGCGTGAAGTTTGTTGAAGAATAAATCCCCCGCACAAATCGATCTGAACCCACTCAGCTGGGATCAAGATAAAACACACAAATTCAGGAGGAACAGAAAATGTTCAAGAAAATTGCCGCA
>JAFQWY010000150.1 GCA_017407225.1 Clostridia bacterium
CGATGAAACTTCCTCGCTTTCCGGAGTATAGGTAATCTCCTCTGCCGCGAGCATAGCATCGGTGCCGTTCCACGATGTTACTTCATAATACGCGTCGTATTTGGTGGTATGAGTGTCGTTCCAGACGTCGGTGTATGACCAGCGGTTGCCCCTGCAGAGCGGAAACCATCCTTCCCCGCCACGGATTTCATAATCTGACAGCAGGTAAGACCGTTCCTCTCTTCCCTTTTGCCCGTTGGTTTCTACTTTCTGACAAACCGGACCGATTCCCTCACAAAAATAAATCGTACTGTAATAGGAAAACGGCGGCCGGGGACCGCGGCCGGGATATTCTCCGCGGACTTCATATACACGACACTTTCCAAATACTCCCGCCGGGGTTTCAACAGTGGCTTGATCCTCTTTGAATGTGTATGTTACATGACCGCAGGAGGAAACTTTCGATTCACCGGGTGCAAGTTCCGCATCAAGAATACAGCCGTCGCATCTGCTGAAATCGCGCAGACGGGTATCCTCAAAAATGATCCCCGGACTCTCGCAGTAATAAAGTGAACCATTGATATTCCTGATATGTTCTCCTCTGGTGGTCGGTACACTGCCCGGTGCGGCAAGCATCTTATTCCACGCCGAAACAGCCGACACGGCATTGGCATAATAGTCACTGGAAGGCTCGAGAAGTTCCTTTGCCTGTCTGACTGTCTCCAGAGCCTCCGCATACTGTCCCTCCCAGAAGTATTCAAATGCCATCATCAAATTGACATACCCTACACTCAATGGGAATTTGTGTTCCCGCAAATACGGTATCTGTACCTCACGCATAAAGTCGATCTTTTCCTGACCGTCCAGATGGTAGTTTTCCCAGCTGGTGAAATGACACATCATCGGATCATTGTGTCCGTCCAGGATGGCCTGTTTCCAGCGTGCCATCTGTTCTTCGCTGCGTTCAAACTGGACTCCTGTGCTGAGAATCGAGGCAAGCAGGTAATCCTTACGCTCATCCTGCAGCCCCTCAACCGCTTCCAGCGCTGACCGGTAGACCTCCTGTATGCCCTGACGGTTGTTTTTCATCTGCCACAATTCCAGCTCCTGTATCTGCCGCATCACGCGATTCACAAGCGTGGTCTCCCCGGCAGCTTTCTTTTTCCTGTTCACAATACCAAATCCTTTCTGCAATTGTTTTCTTCCCTCACTCAAACGCCATTTGACCGTTCCTTCCGGAACCCCGAGACGGGCGGAGACTTCTTTTACAGAAAGCCCCGTGAAATAGTGCAGCTTGACGGTTTCCCTGACGGCATCGCTCAATCCTTCCACTTCTTCATGGAGCTGATCGCAAATACCATCGTCGGGAGCATCTTCCGGGTTCCCGCCCTGACCGGCAAAGTCGGACTCCCGATTTTCGTAATCGGTCAGGCTGAACATCGGTCCGGCCCGCCTGTCCCGCATCACTGCCTTTTTCGCGTAATTTTTCGCAATGGCGCAAACATAAGACCCAAACTTATCCTGCGCCGTCAGGGATTTCAGCTGCAGCCATGCCGCCGCAAACGCTTCCTGAGCGGCATCCTCTGCGCTGTAATGGTTTCCTGTAATTTTAAAGGCGGTTCCCAATACGGCTCCCGTATGCCTCACGACCAGTTCTTCAAATGCACCGCTGTCTCCGCAAAGAGTCAGCTCTACCAGGCGTCTGTCACATTCCTCCTTGTACACGGGCATAAAATCTCCTCTCATCGCTTCATCCTCCAACGGACGTCTGTTTCACCTTATCATGGATCCGCCAGGTCTCTGTTGTCTGGTGGGTTCACCTGTATGTTACCGGAATTCCGGAAAAGGTTGGGGCAAAGGAAAAATTTTTATCAATAATTTTCACACGGATACCAAAAACAATTATGCCACAAAACAGCGGATTATGCAATCCGGATCTTCCAACGGCTTCGCGGATAAAACGAATCTTCCCGGGAACAGACCGCGGTTTTGTCGGATTTTTTTTGAAAAACCTCTTGTATTTCCGCAAAATCCGGTGTATAATACTGCCAGCAGAATAAATACAGGGGAGCTTGTGTCAGCAGGCTGAGAGGAAGTAATCCAACTTCGACCCTTTACCTGATGCGGATAATGCCGCCGTAGGAAGTCATACCACAGAGATTTTTTACAGGAGGCATCCGACGGGTGTCTCCTGTTTTTGTTTTGTTATGAAGTGAATAACGGGGAGCTTGCGGCAGAGTTTCTGCCAAACAGGCTGAGAGGAAGGTATGACCTTCGACCCGCCAAAGTTCATGAGAATCATGAACTTTTACCTGATTTGGATAATGCCAACGTAGGGATACCCAAGACACGTGTCTTTTAACGGAAGTGAGCCAAATCGGGCAGCTTCCGTTTTTATTATATCGGAAAGGATGGGAAGAATGTGGTAAAGATCAACGGATGCGAACTGGACATCGCAGGAAAAACGCTTGCGGAATATCTTGCAGTAGCCAACTATGATCCGAAACGGATTGCCGTGGAGCGCAACGGCGAAATCGTACCGAAGGCAAAGTACGGCGAGACAGTTCTCGAAGACGGCGACAATGTTGAAATCGTCCGCTTTGTGGGAGGTGGCTGAGTGATACCGACAAAGGAAGAATGGACACGGGCACTGGAAACGCGGCACGGGACAGAACTGCACGGCAGATTCTCCTCTGCCGTTGTCGCAGTCTGCGGGCTCGGAGGACTCGGTTCGGGTATTGCCGCTGCCCTCGCACGGGCGGGAATCGGGAAGCTGCTGCTGATCGACTTTGACCGGGTGGACATCACCAATCTCCACCGTCAGCAGTACAAGGCGGATCAGATCGGGCTCTGCAAAACGGATGCACTCGCGGAAAATCTCCGCGAAATCGCACCGTATACGGAACTCGAAACGCACACCGTCCGGATTACGGAAGAAAACGCGGCAGAGCTTCTGCAGAGTGCGGACATCATCTGCGAGGCGTTTGACGATGCGGAAGCGAAAGCCATGCTAACCGAGACCGTTCTCACGGAGATGCCCGGCAAATATCTCGTTGCGGCATCCGGCATGGCGGGACTCGGCAGCGGGAACAGCATCCGGACGCGCAGAATCACAAGCCGGTTTTACCTCTGCGGCGATGAAAGCAGCGATGTATCCGACGGAATCGGTCTTGTATCCAGCCGTGTCATGCTCTGCGCCGCCCATCAGGCACATACCGTTCTGCGGATTCTGGCAGGACAATTTGAAACTTAACAAAACGTGAATTCGATGGAAAACTTGGGGAAACTTTTTTTGAAAAAGTTTCTTCCCATCGAACTCACGGTAACAAAGGAAGGAAAATAACATGACAGGTGACAAACTCATCATCGGCGGACACGAATTCTCGTCCCGCTTTATCCTCGGCTCCGGCAAATACTCCATGAAGCTGATTGAAGCAGCGGTAAAGGATGCGGGAGCGGAAATCATCACCCTTGCGGTCCGCCGCGCGAATACAAAGGATCAGGAAAGCATCCTCGACTACATTCCCGAAGGCGTCACGCTTCTCCCCAACACAAGCGGTGCGCGGAATGCGGAAGAAGCCGTCCGTATTGCACGTCTTGCCAGAGAGCTTGGCTGCGGAAATTTCGTAAAGATCGAGATCATGCGGGATACAAAATATCTGCTTCCCGACAATGCGGAAACGATCCGGGCGACCGAAATCCTTGCGAACGAAGGCTTTGTGGTCATGCCGTATATGTACCCCGACCTCAACACCGCACGGGATCTTGTGAATGCGGGAGCGGCTTCCGTGATGCCGCTGGCTTCTCCCATCGGTTCCAACAAGGGTCTGGCAACCAGGGAATTCCTTCAGATCCTCATTGACGAAATCGACCTGCCCATCATCGTGGACGCCGGCATCGGCAGACCGTCCCAGGCCTGCGAAGCGATGGAAATGGGGGCGGCTGCGATCATGGCGAACACCGCGCTTGCAACCGCAGGCGATCTTCCGATGATGGCATCGGCATTCAAAAATGCCATCGAAGCAGGACGGAAGGCATATCTGTCCGGTCTGGGTCGGGTTCTGACCCGCGGAGCATCCGCCTCCGATCCGCTGACCGGATTCCTGCGTGATTGAGGAGAACGAAAATGGAAAATCAATTTTTCGTGGATTCGGAGCATCTGTCACCGGAAGCTCTGGCGAAAAAGCACCGTCTGGAAAACGATCCGTCTTCCCGCAGGAACCACATGGAATACCTGCCGGGGATGGAAGTGATCGGATCGGATGTGTGTAAAAACGTAATGTCGCAGATGAACGCCTACGATCCGGCAAGGTACACCGCCGCCGACGTGAAGGCGGCTTTGGGTCACGATACCTGCACGATCGAGGATTTCAAGGCACTTCTCTCCCCTGCCGCGGAACCGTTTCTTGAGGAGATGGCACAGAGAGCAAGACTGGAAACCAGTAAGCATTTCGGCAACACCGTGTATCTGTTCACCCCGCTGTACATTGCCAATTACTGCGAAAACTACTGCGTGTACTGCGGATTCAACTGCTACAACCACATCAATCGCATGAAGCTGAACATGGAGCAGATTGAGCATGAAATGAAAGTCATCGCTGATTCCGGCATGGAGGAAATCCTGATCCTGACCGGCGAAAGCAGAAACCACAGCAATGTGGAATACATCGGCGAAGCCTGTAAGCTGGCACGCAGATACTTCCGTATGGTCGGACTTGAAATTTATCCGGTCAATACGGAGGAATACCGGTACCTCCACGAATGCGGCGCGGACTATGTAACGGTATTTCAGGAAACTTATGATACAGAGAAATACGAACAGCTCCACCTGCTCGGTCACAAGCGCGTGTGGCCGTACCGTTTCGATGCACAGGAGCGCGCCCTTCGCGGCGGCATGAGAGGCGTGGCATTCTCTGCCCTCCTTGGTTTGTCCGATTTCCGGAAGGATGCTCTGGCAAGCGCACTGCACGTCTACTACTTACAGCGGAAATACCCCCATGCGGAAATGTCGCTGTCCTGTCCGAGACTGCGGCCGATCATCAACAACGATAAGATAAGTCCCATGGATGTACACGAAAAACAGCTCTGTCAGGTGCTTTGCGCATACCGCATCTTCCTGCCGTTTGTGGGAATTACGGTATCTTCCCGTGAAAGCGCCGAATTCCGCAACGGGATCGTGAAGATTGCCGCCACCAAGGTTTCCGCGGGGGTATCCACCGGCATCGGCGACCACGAAAGCAAATACACCGGCAAAGAATCCGATGCGGTACAGGGGGACGAGCAGTTCGAAATCGACGACAACCGCAGTCTTGAAAGGATGTACCGGGATATTGCCGGGGAAGGTCTGCAGCCCGTTCTGAACGATTATCTGTATGTATGAGGGAATGAAAATGAAGAAATTTGACACAAGCCTGTACTTTATCACCGACAGTACGGGGTTCACGGAGGATGAATTTCTGTACCACGCGGAACGTGCGCTCATGGGCGGCGTGACCATTCTGCAGCTCCGTGAGAAAAACAAAACCACCAGAGAAACCATCACTCTGGCGGAAAAGGTACATGCACTTGCGAAAAAATACGCCGTTCCGCTGATTATCGACGACCGTGTGGACGTTGCCCTTGCCGTGGATGCGGAAGGCGTGCATCTGGGGGCGGAAGACATGACGATCGCACAGGCCCGGAAGATTCTCGGTGAGGAAAAGATCATCGGCGCAACGGCGAAAACCGTGCCGTGGGCACTGGATGTATACGGACAGGGCGCGGATTACCTCGGTGTGGGCGCGATTTATCCCACGACAACCAAGGTGAAAACCGTACTGACCTCCACCGATACCCTGCGGGACATCTGCAATGCGGTTCCGATTCCGGTCAACGCCATCGGCGGGCTGAACAAGGGGAATATTGATGTTCTCGCCGGCATTCCGATTGCCGGAATCTGCGCGGTATCCGCCATTATGAAAGCGGAGGATCCGAAAACAGCGGTACAGGAGCTGAAAGCGAGAGCGCACGAGCTTGCTCTGATTTAATCCAAAAAGCGGCAGATCGGGGGCACCACCTTATGCCGCTATAGAAAACGATGCTGAAACACGAAAGGAGTATGGTGTGAAAATACAGCTAACCAAATCGGAGGTGAAGCTGTTTCACACCCCGAAAATTGTGCTGCTTCGCAGCATAGGAGGTAACATGAAAATGAAAACAGCATTGACCATTGCGGGAAGCGACTGCAGCGGAGGCGCCGGTATTCAGGCAGATATCAAAACCATGACCATGAACGGTGTTTATGCCATGAGTGCGGTCACCGCACTGACGGCGCAGAACACAACCGGCGTACGGGCGATTCAGGAATCCTCCCCGGATTTTCTGGCACAGCAGATGGATGCCGTATTCGAGGACATTTTTCCCGATGCGGTAAAGATCGGCATGGTATCCTCAGGGGAGCTGATCCGTGTCATTGCGGAGAGACTTCGAACCCACAAGGCAAAAAATATCGTTGTCGATCCCGTGATGGTCGCGTCCAGCGGTTCCGCCCTGATGAAATCCGAGGCGGTGAAGGTACTGACAGAGGAGCTTCTTCCTCTGGCAAGCCTTGTCACGCCCAACATTCCCGAAGCGGAAGTGCTGTCCGGAACGGTGATTGAAAACCGTGAGGATATGCTGACAGCGGCCAAGGTGATCGGCGGCAATACCGGCTGTGCGGTTCTGCTCAAGGGCGGTCACAGTATCAACGATGCCAACGATCTGCTGTATGCGGACGGTGAATGCCGATGGTTTGAGGGGAAACGCATCGACAATCCCAACACCCACGGTACCGGATGCACGCTGTCTTCCGCCATTGCCGCGAATCTGGCGAAGGGGTATGACCTTGACGAATCCGTGAAGCGTGCGAAGGACTATATCTCCGGCGCCCTTGCCGCCATGCTCGATCTGGGGCACGGCTCCGGCCCGATGATGCACAACTTTGATCTGAACAGCCGGTTTGCCGGATAAACATTGCCTGAAAGGAACCAAACCAATGAGAAACTATACCACACAGATGGATGCCGCACGTCGCGGTATCATCACTCCCGAAATGAAAGCAGTCGCCGCAAAGGAATACCGCTCCGCGGAAGAAATCCGTGATCTTGTTGCCAAAGGTCAGGCTGCAATCTGTGCCAACAGGCTGCACACCTGCATCGCTCCGAACGGCG
>JAFQWY010000151.1 GCA_017407225.1 Clostridia bacterium
CCTTTGTACAAGGTGCAGTGGCTTCAATAGTGCTGTTGAATTTTGACCAGTCGTTGATCCTGAATTTCACATATCTGCGGTGATGCAGCAGCTCATAATGGATGTGATTACTCTGCTGTAATCTTTCCAATACAGCAACAGTTCCCTTCTCTGTCTTCTTCCTGTATATCTTCATTAGCTCTCTCACAGGCATCATCCATTCGCCGGGAGCAAGAGTATATCGCATGGCATCAATGCGGAAAGTCGAAGTCCGGAAGTTGGCGTAGGAGCAGAGAGTCATAAAGTAGAAGAGGTTTGACTCCCCGTTCATCCGAATGTTTTCATTGTCGGACAGGGCACGGATGAAGTTCCGGTACACCCTGCTTTTGGCGTAAGTTACGAGCTGCTGAATTTTCAGTTGATACTGCATATAATTCCTCCAAAAATAAAGACCATGTCTCTGAAAACATGGTCCTTACATATTTGCTTATAAGTCAGTATAAAGAGTTACAAGTCTCACCGCAAATTGGCGTAAGATTGGCGTATTGGCGTAAGCTGAACTGCTCAAATCTCGTTTTTTCTCGTTATTTCTCTCTTTATCTCACTTATTCATTCGATCGTCTTCATCGTGGGGAACAGCAGAACATCGCGGATGGCTGCGGAGTCGGTGAGAAGCATACACAGACGGTCGATACCGTAGCCGATACCACCTGTGGGGGGCATACCGATTTCCAGAGCGTTGAGGAAGTCTTCGTCAGTGTGATTGGCTTCTTCGTCACCTGCTGCAAACTGCTCTTCCTGTGCGGCAAAGCGTTCTCTCTGATCGATGGGGTCATTCAGCTCGGAGTATGCGTTGCACATTTCCCAACCGTTCATGAACATTTCAAAACGTTCCACATAGTCGGGATTGCCGGGCTTCTTCTTGGTGAGAGGAGAAATCTCAACAGGATGGTCCATAACGAAGGTGGGCTGAATCAGGTGCTCTTCCACGAAAGTTTCGAAGAACAGGTTCAGGATATCACCCTTGCTATGGCGCGCTTCGTATTCCACATGCTTTTCGTCAGCGATTGCGCGCGCTTCTTCCAGAGTCTTGATCTCAGTGAAATCAACGCCGGAATACTTCTTGACCGCGTCGACCATAGTGATTCTTTCAAAGGGCTTGCCCAGATCCATTTCCACGCCGTTGTAGACGATGGTGGTAGTACCCAGAACTTCCTGAGCTACATAGCGGAACATATTCTCAGTCAGGTCCATCATGCCGTGATAGTCGGTGTATGCCTGGTACAGTTCCATCAGGGTGAATTCGGGGTTGTGACGGGTATCCAGACCTTCATTTCTGAATACGCGTCCGATTTCGTACACACGTTCCAGACCGCCGACAATCAGACGCTTCAGGTACAGTTCCAGAGAAATGCGGAGCTTGAAGTCTTCGTCCAGTGCGTTGAAGTGGGTTTCGAAGGGTCTTGCAGCAGCACCGCCGGCATTGGAAACCAGCATGGGAGTTTCCACTTCCATGAAGCCCTGGGTATCCAGATAGTTGCGGATTGCCTTGATGATCTTGGATCTCTTGATGAAAGTATCCTTGGATTCGGGATTGGTGATCAGGTCAACGTAACGCTGACGGTAACGCTGGTCAACATTGGTCAGACCGTGGAACTTTTCAGGCAGGGGCTGGAGGGACTTGGACAGGAGGGTGAATCCGGTTACATGGATGGAAGTCTCGCCGGTCTTGGTCTTGAAGACGTTACCCTTTACGCCTACGATATCACCGATATCGTCCTTCTTGAATGCCGCGTATGCTTCTTCGCCTACTGCATCACGCGCAACATAGCACTGGATGGTGCCCTGCAGATCCTGCACATGGCAGAAGGAAGCCTTGCCCATGATTCTCTTGGACATCATACGTCCTGCGACGGATACTTCCTGACCTTCCAGAGCATCGTAGTTTGCCTTGATTTCTTCACTGTGGTGAGTTACGTCAAACTTGGTAATCTCAAAAGGATCCTGTCCTGCATCCTGCAGAGCCTTCAGCTTTTCGCGGCGTACGCGGACAAGGTCATTGAAATTTTCTTCGTTCTTTACGTTTTCGTTCTTTACATTGTTTTCAGCCATTATTGCATCCTCTTTTATCAGCCGTTGTTCCTGGTGCGTTCTACGTGTACAACCTTCAGCTTCAGTTCGCCGCTGGGAGTGTTGACAGTCACTTCATCTCCGACAGTCTTGCCGATCAGTTCACTGCCGATGGGGCTCTTGTCGGAAATCTTACCCTTCATGGGATCCGCTTCGTTGGTACCGACGATGGAGTATTCTACTTCTTCTTCAAACTCGTAGTCATATACGGTAACGGTGGAACCAAGGTTGACAACGTCATCACGCATATCACTTTCGTTGATGATTTCAGCTTCCTTGATCAGCTCTTCAAGTTCTGCGATTCTTGCGGCTACCTGACCCTGTTCGTCTTTGGCAGCATCCAGTTCACTGTTTTCGGAGAAGTCACCCAGAGATCTCGCGTATGCCAGATTCTTCTTAACTTCTTCCGTCTTCTCACCCTTCAGATAAGCGAGTTCGTCCACAAGAGCCTGATAACCTTCGGCTGTGTACTTGGTAGTAGTCTTCTTTTCCATGGGAGATATACCTCTTTATTTGATGAAATATTTTTGATCGGATACTATGGGGGATGCGCTGGTTCATATTGAAATTATTCGTAGAAAGTCTTCGCTGCTGCTGCCAGCTGGTTGTCCTCTTCGTCCGTGATTTTGTACACATTCTTGGTCAGAAGAGCCTCGTCCAGTTCCACTTCCACATCGGGAACGATACCGATGCCGTGATAGTTATCGGAGAACGGAGGATTGTACATCCGGTAGGTCACGGATACCGCACTGTAGTCGGACAGGGGGATGGTTGTCTGCATACAGCCCTTGCCGTAGGTTGTAGTGCCTACGATGGTTGCCTTTTCGTAGTCACGCACCGCGGAGGTGAACAGTTCGGCCGCACTTGCGGTACTGCCATTCACCAGAACCGCCATGGGCATATTCAGCTCGGTAGCTTCGGAGGTATAGGACTGGACTTCGTTGCCGTCAGCGTCAAAAATCCGGATAATCGGTCCCTTGGGCAGGATATAGTCCAGGGTGGTAACAATGGACGACAGTTCTCCGCCGGGGTTATACCGAAGGTCAATCATCAGCTTGTCGCATCCCTTGCTCTGCAGATCCTCGACCGCATCGACGAACTGGACAGGTGTGGTTGCGTCAAAGCTGGAGATTTTAATGACGCCGATGGTGGGATCGGGTGAATACACATGGTACATAACGGTGATTTCCTTGACGGTTGCACGTGTGATTTTGAAATCCACCACTTCACCGTAGTTTTCACCGCGAAGCACCTGGAATACCGCGACGGTTCCCACTTCACCGCGCAGCATATTGATGGAGGGATTGTATCCAAGTTCCGCAACGGACTGCTTGTCTTCACCAACGGTGTAAATCAGGTCACCTGGAAGAATTCCTGCTTCTTCCGCAGGAGATCCGGGAACCACGCTGAGGACTTCAATCAGACGGTAGTCGGTGTTGTAGATGACATTCACGCCGATCCCAGCCATTTCACCTTCCAGATCATTCATGAAATCCTGAAAAGCCGCAGTGTTGTAGTAAGCAGCATAGTCGTCCCCGGTACCTGCCACATATCCTGCGATTGCGGCATCGATAAGTGCTTCATCGTCCAGCTCACCGATGTAGTAGTTCCGGTAGATGTTATCCACTTCAGCGAATTTTTTTGTGAGCTTCGTGAGGAAGTCACCGGATTCTTCAGTGATTTCTCCGCTCTGTACGGAGTTGGTTATCAGTTCGCCCACAGCTTCCACGGATTCGCTGAGATATCTTTTTTCAAAATGGTCGTGCAGGGCGATATATGTCACCTGAAACGTCACAATACAGCACATAAGCACAATGACGATAACGGTGCCGATAGAAATTTTCTTTTGCATAGATTATTGGACCTTTTTCAAAAAATTTTGCCAGTCAATCATTGCCTGTATTCAAACTATTATACGCAGTGTATAACGGTTTATGCATCAATAAATCCCGAGATAGGGAGCAGGGTCGGTTACGGAACCGTTTTCACGGACTTCAAAGTGCAGATGATAACCGAATGTAGTGCCGGTAAGACCCACATTGCCGATCTGCTGCCCGGAAGCAACCGTCTCTCCCGCGGAAACCCATCTGTCAGAAAGATGTGCATACAGGGTTGCAATTCCGCCGCCGTGGTCGATGAGGACATAATTGCCGTAGCTCCAGTGGTATTCACTCTTGAGAACGGTACCGGAGTTGAACGCAAGTACATCGGTTCCGTTGGCGCAGGCGAGGTCAATCCCCAGATGGTAGTCCTTCACGCCGTAGAGATCACGCCAGCCGAACCAGGAAGATACATACCAGTACACACCGGCTTCCAGCGGCCAGCCGGATTTTGCAGCCTGATATTTCTGAGCCTCCAGCTTCTGCTGTTCTTCCAGCTTCCGCTGCTTTTCGGCAAGTTCCCACAGATACCGTTCCAGTTCCGCGTTGATTTCGTTTTCCAGCTCTTTCTGGTAGGTGTATTCCGCCACCCACGTTGCTTCCTGCTTATAGAGCTGGTTCATATAGTCTTCTTTCTGTTTCAGCGCCACCTGAGTTTCCTGAATGGTCTGTGCGTATTCGTTGGCACGCTGAACCTGGGTAGCCTGGGCTTCTTCCAGCATTTTCTGGTCTGCCAGGAGGGACGCATGGTTTTTTTCCAGTTCCTTGATAACCTTCCGGTCATATTCCAGAATGGCGTTGACGGAATCGAGACGGGTCAGAAAATCCACCAGATCTACGGAACCGAGAATCAGTTCCATGTATTCCACTTCTTCGTCCATATAGTTCGCCACCATACGGTCAAGAAAAGCCTGCTCCTGTACCTGGATCTTTCCTTCAGTTTCAGCAATGTGCGCTTTCTTTTCATCAATCTGTGTGTTGATGGTATCCAGCTGATTTTCAACCAGAGATTTCTGCTGCTCGTTCAGTTGAATAATCTCGTCCAGCTTCAGGGCGTCGTTGTAGGTGGAGGTCCGGTCACTGTCGATGTTGCCCAGCTCTGTAAGTGCCTGCTGTTTTTTCCAGGCAATCTCCGCCAGCTGATCTTCATAGGACTTTACGGTTGCGTCCGTTGCATTCTGGGACGCAGCGGAGGAGGATCCCGCCAGCAGTACGGTTACCGCAGACAGGACAAGAGCCGCCGTACGGATAATTTTATTTCTTTTCACTGTGATTCTCCTATCAAAATCGGATGTATCGTTTGCTTATCAATAATACTGATATTCCGTGGGGAACACCAGATAATTTCTCGGATTCACAACGGCACCGTATTCGCGGGTTTCAAAATGCAGGTGGTAGCCGTAGGTGTTGCCGGTCAGTCCCACGTATCCGATGACAGTTCCCGCTTCCACGTAGTCTCCCACACTGTACAGCCGCTCGGACATATGTGCATAGAGGGTTGTTACACCGCCGCCGTGATCGATGGTGATGTATTCGCCGTAGCTCCAGTGTTTTTCGCTGCGGACTACGGTTCCGCTGTTGTAGGCACGGACGGGAGTACCGCAGGGCACCGCGATATCGATACCGTAATGGTTGTCCCATACCCCGTACAGATCGCGCCATCCCTGCTCGGATGTAATCTTAAAATAAACACCGTATTCCAGAGGCCATCCGCCTTCCCCGCCCACGTAGGCTTTTTCCGCTTCCTTACGGGCAAGCTCTGCCAGATATTCCTCCAGTTCCGTGTTCAGTTCGTCTTCCAGTGCACGGTTCCGGGAATATTCCGCCAGCCATGCTGCCTCGTCGGATCTCAGGGATTCGATATAGTCAAGCTTCGCGTCATAGGCAGCCTGTGTCTCGCGGATGGTGTTTTCGTAATCGGCAACACGGGATTTCTGCAGTTCCAGTGCATCGTCAAGAGCTTTCTGTTCCGCTTCCAGAATTGCCTTGTTGGTTTCAAGCTCCTCAATGATTTCCCTGTCATACCGCAGAATGGCATTGACGGAATCCACATGAGTCAGAAACTCCAGAAGGCTGGCGGAGCCGAAAATCAGCTCGATCCAGTCCACTTCCTGTTCCATATAATGGGCGGTCATGCGGTCCAGAAAAGCCTGTTCCTGCTCTGCGATTTTTGCGGAAGTTTCTTCAATGAGAGCCGTCTTTTCGGCGATCTGCTGATTGATCGAATCCAGCTGAACCTGCACCAGATTCTTCTGCTGGGTATTCAGACGGATAATCTCGTCCAGCGCGTAGGCTTCGCTGATCTGGGTATCACGGTTGTTCCGTACGTCATCCAGCTGTGCAAGCGCCGCTTCCTTTTTCCGTGAAAGTTCGGCAAGCTGATCCTCGTAGGACTGGACCGTAACATCCGATTCCGCCGCACTCATACGGAGGCTGCCGTTCGGAAGCCCGGAAAAGACAAGCAGTGTGCAGGCAAGAAGAAGGGATGTCAGTTTTGCAGGTGTAAATTTCTTCATAATACTATTATGGTCACCCGTACCGCCGGGAAAAATCCGGAAACGGGATTTACTGTCTCAGGTACTTGGAAAGCGAAATGGAGGATCCGATAACGCCGGTAATCACACCGATTACAAGGAATCCGACGAGAAGCATATTGCTGACTTCTGAGAACTGCATGATGGAAATCATCTGCAGATCGGTGGTGAACATGGTTTCAATGTATGAATAGATGTACCATTCGATGAAGTAGGCACTGATGGAGGCAAACAGACCGATGATAATGCCTTCGATCACAAACGGCAGGGAGATGAACCAACCGGTTGCTCCCACATAGCGCATGATGCTGATCTCGTTCCGCCTTGCGAACACGGACAGCTTGATGGTGTTGATGATGATGAACACGCTGACCACGGCGAGGATGGCAAGGAACCAGACGAATACCAGCATGACGGCGCTCTTGACATTTTCAATCTTTGCCGCCAGCTCCAGACGGTCATTGACCTTTGTGATGCCTTCGATCAGGTTGAGCTGATAGGTCAGGTTGGGAACTTTCTCGGTATCGATGAATGTGATAACGTATTTGTCCGGCAGAGGGTTGGAGTCTTCTGTGACATTGTCGTACACATCGTTCTCCTCTTTCATCTGAGCCAGACCTTCCGCTTTTGTGACCCGCACAACCGATTCAATATTGTCCAGTTTGCGGATCTGATCGCCGACCTGGACGATTTCTTCTTCTGTTGCATACTGGTCGCAGAACACAACAATCTCATTGACAAGACCGAACTGCTCCAGGTTCACGTCAATTGTCATAACCAGCAGGGTAAATCCGCCGATCACAACCAGGCAGCTCATCAGCACCGCGATGGAGGCAACGCTCATAACGCCGTTCCGCCAGAGCCCTGCCAGTGCCTGTCCGATAAAGTAGAAGATATTATACCTCTTCATTGAACATACCTCCCACTCTGTCTTCCACAATCAGGCCGTCCTTGAGAATGACCACACGCTGCTTGTAGTAGTCAACCAGATCCTTTTCGTGGGTGATAACGATAACGGTTTTGCCCAGGCGGTTGATTTTCATCAGCAGGCTCATGATTTCCAGGGACATTTTCGGGTCAAGGTTGCCGGTAGGTTCGTCCGCGATGATCACCTTGGGGTTGTTTGCCAATGCGCGGGCCAGAACCACACGCTGCTGTTCACCGCCGGAGATTTCATGGGGGAAGGAATCCTGCTTGCCTGCAAGATTTACAGTATTCAGAATCGCAGGCACACGTCGCACGATCTTTTTTCTGGGGGTTCCGACTACCTCCATGGCGAACGCCACATTCTCAAACACGGTTTTCTTGGGGAACAGACGGAAATCCTGGAACACCACGCCCAGCTCCCGGCGGTAATACGGTACCCGCAGGTCGGACATATTGGCAAGGTCGAAATTGCTGACGGTAAGTCTGCCGGAGCTGATCTTCTCTTCCCTCAGCAGCAGTTTCATCAGCGTGGTTTTGCCCGCCCCCGAATGACCGACAATGAACACGAACTCACCCTCGTCAATGTGCAGATTCACACCTTTGAGAGCCATGGTTCCGTTGGGGTAAGCTTTCTTTACGTTAACAAAATCAATCATAGAAATCCTTTCTTACTGTCACGGTAATCACCGCACAGAGAATACAGCATTTTGTATGCGCATTGTACATGAAGCCCCACCCAAAAATGGGCGCAATACGGGTATAACGACAGTTTTATTGGGGATTTTTTGTACTATTTGTATCAATAATATGTACAGAGCGCAATAAAAACACTGAGGGAACAGCATCTTTGACGAAACTGTTCCCGCATATGTGTAATATTATATCAGAAAAATGTGAAAATTTCTACTGGCAAAATGCTGAATAATCGTGAATATCCGCATCAATACTTGACAGGCTTGGTAGTGAGATATCTCTTGACCATGAGAGCAACCTTAAAGGTAATGGCATGGTCGAATTCGCGCAGGTCAAGACCGGTAAGCTTGCGGATCTTTTCAAGACGGTAAACCAGAGTATTTCTGTGTACGAAGAGCTTTCTGGAAGTTTCGGACACGTTCAGGTTGTTTTCGAAGAAGCACTGAATAGTCATGAGGGTTTCACGATCCAGAGAGTCGAGAGAACCGTTCTTGAATACTTCCTGCAGGAACATTTCACAGAGAGTGGTGGGCAGCTGATAAATCAGACGGCCGATACCGAGGTTTTCATAAGAAATGATATTCTTTTCAGTGTCGAATACCTTGCCGACTTCAAAAGCAACCTGAGCTTCCTTGTAGGAGCGCGCCAGATCCTTGATGTTATCGACAACGGTACCGATACCGATGGAAACCTTGACATAGAATTCGGAATTGAGGGTGTCCGCAATGGACTTTGCGATCTTTTCGATTTCCTTGATATCGGTGTTGGGCTTCACTTCCTTGACGAGAACGATATCCTGTTCACCGGTGGAAATGACGTAGTCCTTGTTCTTGTCCGGGAAGATATTCTGAACCATATCAAAGGAGAGAACATCGGACTTGGAGTGGAACTTGATCAGGAAAACAACGCGGGTTTCTTCCGCATTGAAGCGCAGTTCCTTGGACTTTACATAAATATCGCTGGGAAGAATGTTATCAAGAATGATGTTTTTGATGAAGGAATTCTTGTCGTACTTTTCATCATAGAGATTCTTGATGTTGGAGAGAGATACGGCGAGAATGGTTGCGATCTTTTCCGCATACTTGTCTTCACCTTCGATAAAGACAATGTATTCCCACTTGGAGCCGGAACCGATCGGCTTATAGGTATAACCGCCGGATGTGATGGCATCGGATGTGTAAGCAAGCTCGTCACGAACTCCCTGTCTCATTTCGCCGATCTTGACAAGTTCGCTGCAGGCAATAATCAGGCCGTTGTCGTCGATTACGCCGATTACGCGGTCTACAGCATCCCTCATCTGATGAATGATACCCTGAAATAGACGATTTGACATATGCTGCCCCTTCCATAAACTTAATTTTTTATATCATTGTTAATACTACACTATATTTTACATCATAATTTGTTATTTTTCAATAGGGAATTGAGGATTTTTTATAGAAATTACGAATTTTTTTCGCAAAACATCAACTATTTGCCGACCAAGCCGGAATAATTGCCAGTTTTTACCTGTATTTTCCGTCCGGCAATCCTATCCGGCAAAAAAAGACCCGATCCTTCCATCAGAAGCATCAGGTCCGTGAATATGTCAGCGGGATTATTTTTTGTAAAGCAGGATGGTGTAGATGTAGTACACTGCGAAGAGTACGCTTGCGATGACGGTCATGGTATAGAACAGGATCGGCACACCGCGGAACCGGTCGTACAGCATAACAGTCACGAACAGGTACAGAGCCAGTGCGGTGATCATCGCGGGCGTCATATAGTGAGCAGAGGTATCAATTCTCTTTAAAAGAGTGACAGCCAGGTATACCAGGGACAGCCCCAGCACTGCTCCGAAGACAATCTGGAAAGTGGGGAGAAGGGATTCATGGAAGAACAGCTCACGGTTGGCTTCACCCTTTACAAAGTCAAACAGGGACGCAACAATGATGTCTGCAAGAATGATGATGAGGATACGGAAAAGAACGATTCTGCCCGCTTCGTTTTTGGACAGGGAGGACATCTTGTTTCCTGCCGCTTCGGTTACCTTATTGTTTTTTGCCATATTCATACACGCCAAGCCGCCGGTCATTTCCGGTAAGCGGCTGCTCCTTTCAAAAAGCAGAATAAATCTATAATAAAGGAATTTCCTGTAAACAGGCTATAATTCATAACGGCACGACACACAGGAAAGAACAAAAGGTGCCGCCGTTTCCGTACGTAAAATCCGTTTGCCCAGCCCGGTCATCTTCATGCCGGAATCTGCCGCAAGCTGTGCTTCTTCCGCCGCATATCCGCCTTCGGGTCCGATCATCACGGCCGCGCTTTTCGGTTCATGCACATGATCAAAGACTGCAGGAAGAGGTTCAGTCCCCTCTCCTTCATAGCAGAACAGAGGAAGATCCGTCTTTGCGGCTTCGGCAACAGCGTCCCGGAACAGCATGGGTTCTCTCACACGGGGAATCACTGCCCGCCCGCACTGTTTGGATGCCTCGTAGACGATTCTCTGCCAGCGCTCCACTTTTTTCCGGTACTCGGACTTTTCCAGCTTCACGGTACACCGCGATGTGATCACGGGGACAAACTCCGCCGCTCCCAGTTCGGTGGCTTTCTGAAGAACCGTATCAAACCGATCCCCTTTCACCAGAGCCTGGTATACAACCGCCCGGTACGGAGGTTCGTTCTCCGAGGGATGTGAGGAATGCACGGCCAGAAGGACTTCCTGTCCGGTACTCTGAACAACGGTTTCGTACTCGATTCCATGTTCATCGCAGGCAGTCACCCGTTCACCGGCCTTCATCCGAAGAACACGGGCAATATGCTCGGCATCATCCCCTGTGACAGTGATGAAAGTGCCGTTTTCGCCGTTGGAAATCTGAGATGCGTTCACGAAAAATCTCGGCATTACAACAACCTTTCCGCGGAACCTTCATCGCTTTCTGAAAATGAGCGCAAATAGACTTTTTTACATACCCATGTATTATACAACAAAAAACAGGATTTGTCAAACGGTTTTCCCGGGTATTTTCTGTTTTTCTTCACCGTTTTTTTACCATTCAACAACAATTAACAGATTATTCACAATTATTTTATCGCCAGAACAGGGGGATTTCCTTCCATACTCCGCCTTCCATCGCCGCTTCATGAGCGATCAGGCCGGGAACGGACATATCCAGCGCCCGTACAACATCGATGGGGGGCTTGGTATTGTTGACAATGGAATCGAGGAAATCGCGCACGAGGTAGTATTCGCTGGTGCCGTGTCCGCCCAGTTTTGCTTCTTCGGGAGCATTGGGATCGGATGTGGTGATCGTAATCGGTACGCAGGCGTTGTCTTCCCCTTCGATATATCTTAGACCCGTATTGTTATAATTGGTGCGTCCGCTTTCCAGACATCCCTTGGTGCCGTATACGGAGTAGGTACAGAGGGGAGTCTTTCTGGTGGCAACGGAGGAACGGCACACCTTGATGGTAGCACCTTTTTTGGTCTTGAACAGTCCCACCTGCATATCAATGAATCCCACACCTTCATGAGGAAGAATGGTAGCACGGTTGCCGGATGCGGTGCAGGATACAATGTAGTCATCGGGCATCAGCTGAAGGATCGGACCAAGGCTGTGGGAGCAGTAATGGAGGGGAGCACGGTGAACACGCCACTTCTCTTCCCCGGTAACCGCATCGATGACCAGATCCCGGATTTCGTGGACATAGTCCGCTTCTGCGTAATAAATATCGCCCAGCTTGCCTGCATCCGCAATCTCTTTCCACTCCTTGGCGAAGTGCATATAACAGCAGTTTTCCGCCATCATATACTTGCGGTCATGGGTACGCACCGCGTTCCAGATCCGTTCGCATCCCTCAAGAGTGGAGGCTGCGGTAACTTCGGAGAGTACATGGCAGCCCGCTTCAATGGCATCAACCACTTCGTCAGCGTGATAAGGCATGGGCGTTCCCAGCACCACGATATCACAGCCGCTTTCCAGGAATCTTCCGTAGTCCGTGAACAGCGCAGTGTCCGCCAGACCGTAATCCCGTCCGTGCTTCTCCAGCTTTTCTTCATTGGTGTCGCAGAGAGCTGTAACCTCCGTCAGCGGATTTCTGGTGAAAATGCTGCCGTATGCGGTTCCCCGTCCGATTCCGACCAGACCGACTTTGAGTTTACCCATGATGTACCTCCGACTGAATAATGATTTATTGAAGAATATTTTCAATATCATTCTACCGCACAAATATGAACATTCCGACGCACAAATATGTCTTTCTTGTGAACTGGCACTATATTCCGAAATCATGAAATTTTTATGAAGTTTTATGTCAGGATTCATTGACAAATCTCTGTCATTGTGCTATACTAAGTCGATATCACGCGAACTCAGGCGATCCCTGCGGATCAGCAAGGCAGAACGCACATATCCTTCGACCTTGCCGTGGGTAAGGCTTTTTTTATGGCGTGACGAAAAAATAATATCACGGAGGATGTTATGAAACTCTTCTACCAGCCCAGCGATAAGCCGAAATTCAGTCAGCTCATCGTCTTCGCTATCCAGCAGCTTCTTGCAATCATGGCTGCTACCCTCGTTGTTCCCGTCATCATCGGCAACGGCATGAGTCCTGCTGCGGCACTGTTCGGTGCGGGTGCGGGCACTCTGGTTTACGTTCTCTTCACCCAGAAGAAGAGCCCTGTATTCCTCGGCTCCTCCTTTGCATTCCTCGGTTCCATGGCTGCTGCATTTGCAGGCGCGGCTACTACTGCAGTCGGCTATATCGGTCTGATTCTTGGTGCAGTTTTCGCTGGTCTGGTTTATGTTGCCATCGCAGTTGCTGTTAAGTTTGTCGGTGTCGGCTGGCTGAACAAGCTGATGCCCGCCGTTGTTATCGGTCCCACCGTTGCCATCATCGGTCTTTCCCTTGCCGGAAACGCTGTAGGCGATCTTCAGAAGACCGCCAACACAGAGGCAAACGTGCATCTCTGCATCCTCGTGGGTCTGGTTACCCTGTTCGCTACCATCCTCTGCTCCACCTTCGGTAAGAAGATGGCCCGTCTGATCCCCTTCATCATCGGTATCCTCTGCGGTTACGCAGTTGCCGGCATTTTCACCATCATCGGTGTTGCCACCAATAATCCCGCTCTTCAGATCATCAACTACGCGGCATTCTCCGCACTGGTTGAAGGCGGCATCGGTCTGCACACCTTCTTCGCAATTCCCGATTTCACCTTCATCACCGCATTCGGCGCGTTCGGCGATCTGACCGCTGAATACGTCGGTACTGTTGCAGTTGCGTACATTCCCGTTGCACTTGTTGTATTCGCGGAACACGTTGCTGACCACAAGAATATCTCTTCCATCATCGAACACGATCTGCTGGAAGATCCCGGCTTGTCCCGCACCCTTCTCGGTGACGGTGTCGGCTCCATGGTCGGTGCATTCTTCGGCGGCTGCCCCAACACCACTTACGGTGAATCCGTAGCGTGCGTGGCAATCACCGGCAACGCATCTGTTGCTACCATCATCACCACCGCAATCGGTGCGATTCTCATCTCCTTCCTGTCTCCCTTCGTTGCGTTCGTTAACTCCATTCCTTCCTGCGTCATGGGCGGCGTGTGCGTTGCACTGTACGGCTTTATTGCAGTATCCGGTCTGAAGATGATCCAGAAGGTTGACCTGGAACTGAACAACAATCTGTTCGTTGTTTCCACCATCCTGATCTGCGGTATCGGCGGTCTGTCCTTATCCTTCGGCAAGGTTACCATCACCTCCATCGCAACCGCTCTGATCCTGGGTATCATCGTAAACCTGATGCTCAACCGGAAGCAGAAGAACTGAATTTAACCGCACAACATAAAAAACCGGAGTTTCTTACTCCGGTTTTTCTTATGCTTCAATCTGTTCCGCAATCTGTACGGCTCTCCTGTGGGCATCGGAGAGATAAGATTCCATGTCCGTCAGAGCACATCCGCTCAGAACATAATCCCGGGACTGCTTGAGCTCCAGTGTTATTGTCCCACGGTATCCGACCTGTTGCAGCAGGCGTACCACCCGATCAAAATCCACTTTGCCGCAGCAGGGCGGGATGTGAATATCATCGGACGGATGAATGCGATCTGCAGCACGGCGTCCGAAATTGTCGTTGATATGGGTTCCCGTTATCAGATCGCCGAATTTCTCCATCAGTTCTATGTTTCCGTCCTCATATACCAGCTCATGTCCGGTATCCCATGTGAATCCCAGATTGGGCAGTCCGCGCAGACTATTCAGCAGCCCTGCAAGTTCGTGGGAGGGAAACTCTACGTTTTCATACGCCATAACAATCCCGCGCTCTCCGGCATACTCCGTCACCCTCCGGAAACGTTCGGCACCGATGTCCGAAAACAGATTCTCATGGAGGAAGGCATGACATCCCGGCGGATTATACATACAGTGCATATTTATCATCCCGATTCCGAACCGTGCGGCATGATCTATGACGGATTTCAGCTCATCCACCCAGTATCCGCCGCTTTCCTTCCAGATTTCGTCTATGTGCATGAACGGCCCGTGGACGGATTCATACATCAGGCCGACCTTTGCCGCTTCATCGCAGAGCAGTTCCGTCTCCTCAGCCGGGCGTACATGAGTGAAAAACGAATCAAATCCGGCTTCCTTCACGGCACTGATCTGTTCCGGCACCGTTCTGTCATATCCGAAATCGGACAGCAGTATTCCTGTTTTCAGCATAAATAACCTCGCAAAGATGAAAACCGAAGCACGGTACACCGTACTCCGGTCTTTTGTTTCTCAGATTCTGTGTGCGGTGTGATACTTGAAATCACAGGCATCATCGGCAAAAATATGGGACATATCGGAGAGACACAGGCACTTGGGTACCGTGTAGCCGCATTTCCGGTTGGAAAATTCCAGCACGGTTACACCGGTGTGTGTGATATCGAAGGATGCCCAGAAAATGTTCGGAGGAATTCTGAGCAGGTGAGACAGCCAGGTAAGTCCGAAGCCCTGATGGCAGAATACAGCGATTCTTTCGTCGTTGGGATTGACGATTTTATATTCGTTCCCTTCCCTCACATAACCGTGACGGGCAATGAATTCATCGGATTCCGCCTGAAGCGCCGCATAACCGTCCTTACCGTTGACAATTGTGCTCATGGGTTCGATTTCGTACCACTTGTCACCGGCATCGTGATTGTCGCCGCGAACGAAAGATCCGATATCATCCACATTCCAGACCCATGTTTTCCGTCCGTCTTCCAGAACCCGGGTAAATCTGGACCATGCCAGGTTTTCACTGGTCCAGGGTTCGATGGTGATGGGAAGTCCCAGTGCATCGGCAGTGGGCTGTGCGGTCTCCTGCGCACGTCTGAGGGGGGATGCATAAATCTTTGTGATACCGCTCTGCACCAGTCTGGGAACCAGTGCGCGGGCCTGCTTATGACCGGTTTCGGTCAGCATTTCCACGGGCGAATAATAGGGATGTCCGTGTCTGACAATATATAAATACATTTGGAACCTCCGGTTTATTCGGGTTTATGACCTGCGTTTTTCAGTTCGGAGATCTCTCGCGCGAAGGAGTCGATGTCCTTGAACTCCCGGTGAACGGAAGCGAAACGCACATAAGCAACTTCGTCCAGCTTTCTCAGCCGTTCCATTACCATTTCTCCGATCATGGTGGAGGTAATCTCGGACTTCATGGTTGCCTGCAATGCCGCTTCGATTTCATCACAGACTGCTTTTGCATCCACCGGACGTTTTTCGCAGGCTTTTACCAGACCGGACAGCAGCTTGTTCTTATCAAACAATTCACTGGAGCCGTTTTTCTTGATGACGATGGGGGTCAGGGTATCAATCACTTCGTATGTTGTAAATCGGTTGCGGCAGACATTGCATTCCCGTCTTCTGCGGATGCTGTTGTTTTCTTCAACGTGTCGGGTATCAAGAACTCTGCAGTCTTCGGACTGGCAAACAGGACATTTCATGTTAATCCTCCGTTCGGTTTCAGGGAGTCGGTGGGCGTTCAAATTTCGAGTTCGGCGCATACCGGATAGTGATCGGATAAATACACGCCGTCCTTTTCATCGGTTGCGGTGAAGGATTTTGTTTCATCGCAGGGCATGGTGGTAAAGATATAGTCAATCTTGGAGTGAACCTTTTCGGGTCTGTATCCGTGGAAGGTAGGGCCGACATCCGCAGTTACGTCACGGAGAGCTTCCCCGCCGCATCCCTTGAAGCTGACAACGGATTTGTATACCACGCTGTCGGGGGTTACGTTGAAGTCGCCGGTCAGGATAACGGGCAGTGCCCATGCATCATAATCAGCCGCGATCCGGTTGAGGATGAGGGAAATGCCCTGTGCCTGTGCGAACTGGCCTACATGGTCAAGGTGAGTGTTGTAGTGACGGAATGCCTTTCCTGTTTCTCTGTGGTACAGCGTAGTGCAGGTACAGATTCTGGGACATCCGCTCTGGTCGGTTGAAAAACGGGATCCCGCTTTTCTGGGAGTATCGGACAGCCAGAAGGTCTCGAGAGAAACCAGATCGAACTTATTTCTCTTGAATGCCACAATATTGCTTTCACCCAGCAGATCCGCGCCGCGGCCAACACCGCAGATTTCGTAATCCGGGAAATTGTCGATGATCCACTGTCTCATATGTGGCTGGGTTTCCTGAAAACCGATGACATCCGCCTCATATTTCGGAAATGCCTCTTTCACAAAATCCTTTCGGTTTGTAAAAGCATTGATACCGTCACCTGCAGCTTCCGTGCGGATATTATAGGTAAATACACGAATCGCACTCATTTATTCTGCCCTTTCCGTGTGAATATTTATTTAATAATATTATTATATCACTGCATACATACTTTTTCAAGTGTGTTCAGAAATTTTCGGATCAGTTTTTTGTCAAGTTTCGGTTCCTTTTGTAGTATCAGGTTTCCGGCGGTTACATATGGATCCAGCGGTACAGTTCGGATGCAAAAGCATTGCCGCGGAACACAATCTGAGCCAGCAGAAGAATCACACCGATTCCTACGCAGATGGCTCCGAAGTACCGTGCAACACCTTCCATCCGGTTCATCAGAAGCAGGATTGCGGTGATCACAATCCCCACTTCTCCGATGATAAAATAGCCGGCATAGGAACTGAGACGGCTTCTGTCCGCGATTCCCATAACGAAGAAGAACACGACAAGGGCACAGGATACCACCGGCATGACGTAATCAATACTCCACCCGCGCCATCCTGTAAGTTTATCCCAAAGAATACACAGCAGCATGGCAATCACGGCTTCATACATAATATTCTTCGGAATATTACGCCGTTTCTGGAACCCCACATTGACAATAATCCACGCACAGATTGCTCCGAGATTCAGGGGAATGTACAGAGAGAGGTGGGGGATAAACACAAAGTTAATGATATTGACTACAATAATGCAGACAATCATCACAAAGGTTGAAATCTTGAAAATAAAATCATAGGTCACGTGCACGGGGATTCTCGGGAAGATTCCGCAGGTCTCGGTCTGCGGTGCATTTTCCAGCTTTTTCCCGCACAGAGGGCATTCCCCCCGTTCCCCGTTCAGACCGACGCCGCACACCGGGCAGTTTTGATGTTTTTCTTGCATGAATATTTTCCTTTATCAGTTTTCGGAATTCTTTTCATTCCCGTTCAAATTCGCGGAAGGTATAGCTTGCCGATACAACAATGTCTTCATCCACATGGGCCATACGCCGGAAGAATGCTTTTTCCACAGTGTGTTCCGCCATCAGTCCCGAGAAAGATACCACCATGCAGTCTCCGAAGGTGCACATACACACCTGCCGGGTGGAACTGGAATTGAACACATCGAACATATCCACATATCTTGCCAGTTCCGGCTGCAGTTTTACTTTGCCCACATTTGACAGAGTAATGGTACGCCGCTTCATGGAAACGTTCTGCAGAATAATCATGATCAGATCCTTCAGCACAAGAGGACATATCCGTACAATGGGATGCCGCTCCATCTTCACCTGAGAGGCGATTTTCTGCTGCATATTTTCATAAGTCAGCTCCTGTGCAAAGGACTGCTTCACCGACTGAATCACATCCGCCAGTGTATGTTCTCCCTCACCGGAAAAATCATAGTCCACCTGAATGATTCCGAAAAAATTCCGGATGGTGTTGGAGTCAAAGTAATTCCGCAGGTTCACGGGAATTGCCACCGCCACGGTTTTATTCCGGTCCCGCGGCTCCATGGTATCGTGTATCGCAAGAATCAGCTGTGAACAGATGAATTCCGTCACGGTTGCGCCTGCCTCATGGGAAGCATCCAGAACTTTTCGGGTTGACATACAGCCTTCGGTTACAAGCTGACGATAATCGGGCGTTCTTGCTTCACTGAACCGGTAGACTTTATTCTTCTTCCCCTTGTTTCCGAGAAACTCAAAGTTCACCGAACTGCCTTTATCGGGACTGAAATGCTGGGTAAAACTGTCGGCAAGCCGTTCACGCTGAGTGGAATCCAGTGTCTCCAGATCCACACCGTGCAGCTCATCCGGATATGCCATCAGCAGATAGGTTGCCACAATTGCCTTGAAAAAAATGAACGCTCCGGTACCGTCCGCCAGTGCATGGAACACCTCAAAATTGATACGGCAGCCGAAATAGGAAATATCAATCAGCAGTTTGTTTCCTTCCACATATAAAGGCTGCAGAGGAGGCTTGTTTTCCTCGTGAACCATGGGACGCAGTCCGGTGTCTTCCATGTAATACCAGAATATTCCTCTGCGGATGGTTTCCGTAAACAGAGGATAATCATTTACGGCACTGTCCACCGCAAGCTGCAGCAGATCCGGCTGGATAGGTTCTTTCAGCTGACAGGAAACCCTGAATACTTCCGCATCATCGCGGCCGGCGATTGCGGGAAATATTTTCCCTGCATTATCAAGTTTCTTCCATTTATTATGCTTTGTTTTCCACATCTTGTTGATTCAGAGCAAACTCCCTAATGAATTTATAAATATCTCTTGTAAGAGGTGCGGACATGGGCAGGGACAAAAGCCCGTGTATCCCGTTCTTCAGCTGCTTCAACGTCACCTCGCATCCGGCGTCGGCAAGCTTCTTTCCCAGTGCTTCACCTTCGTCCCTGAGAGGATCATATTCCATGGTGAGAAGCAGGGTTTTCGGCAGTCCGGTAAAATCCGTGTGCCGCAGAGGTGCAAAATAGGGATTCAGATAATCCTCCGGGCAGGATGCGTACAACTCCATGTAGTCAATCAGCTGTTTTTGTGTCAGCAGGTATTCCGTCCCGTTCTCGATCACGGAACGATATGGCGTATTGTCCGAAAAATCGCACCACGCCGCAGGATACACCAGGATCTGTCCGGCAGGCATCTTCCCTCCCCTGTCCCGCGCCATCATGGAAACCACGCAGGAGAGCGTTGCACCCGCACTGTCCCCGATGAGGATCACATCGTCGGGATCCGCCTGATACCAGTCCTCACAGTGAGACATAATCTGCTGGGCTGCTTCGTAACAGTCTTCCGGTCCTGCAGGAAATTTATGTTCCGGTGCAAGACGATAGTTCACGGACAGAATTTTTCGTCCGGTTGCTTTGGAAAGATTGGCGCACACATTGCTGTAACTGTCAAAATCCCCGGTTACAAAACCTCCGCCATGGAAGAAAATCATGATCGGTGCCACTTTTCCGGTATGGGAAAACGCACGCACCGTGATATCCCTTCCGTCCAGATGAAGGATTCTCTCCATCATATTGCAGACCACGCTTTTGACATATGGACGGGTTGTCTTCTGAAACTGCCGCGCCTGTTCGTAGTGGTTTTTCAGATCGATATCCTGTTTGGATAAAGCCGCAAGGGCTGATCGTATAATCTTATTCATATCAGTCCTCCGGCTGCAGTTATTCATAATATTATACCATAATTCCGCAGGAAATACAAGAGGTTTATCGGATTTGCACAAGTTTACATCATAAATAAAACCGGAGCACAGTTTCCCATACTCCGGTCAGTGATTTACTTGATCAGACCCATCAGTCTGCGGTTTTCTTCGGTAATTCTGTCTCTTTCCCAGCTCCAGATGCGCTCGAACGCCTGATTCAGCTTCGCCTGAGCCAGATATGCGTTCTTTGCCGCGTAGTCGTTGGAAATACCGCCGAAATAGCTCCACGCCAGAATGGTTCTCGCACCCGCATCGTATGCAGCTTCTGTCGCCTGAACAATCTGTTCTTCCATTCCGCGGGGAGTGCCGTATGCCTGAATCCAGATGTTGTGATCTTTACCGAATTTATCCGCAACTTCCAGATTCTTCACAGTTCCGTCGTACACGAATTTATAGGGATTCACGCCGCTGTAGCCCCAGTACGGGTCGGAACCGATGTTATCGAGAGTGGGGATTGAGCAGATACGGTCGAGGGTCCCCAGATGGATGCCATTGTTTTCGCCCAGCATGACGCAAACCGCATTCTTCAGCCCCTTGGATGCAGCATATCCGCACAGATCGGTGAAGAAATCCACAACGGTATCCAGACGGAACTGGGTTACATCGTCGTCGATCTTTTCCGGCATGGGTCTGTTGTACTTTTCCTCAAACTTCTTCCGGCAGAGGGGGCAGGCACAGGAATAAACGCCGTTGTCTTTCAGGGGCAGATGGGGTTCGTCCCAGAAAATTGTATCCGCACCGGTTCCGGCGACTGCGTCGATCCATTCGTGCATGAACTGACGGAAAGAAGTTGCATTCATACAGACACGGGTAGGTTCCATCCGGCCGTCGGAAAGAATCTGGTGTGCTTCGGGATGGTATGCCAGGAAGTGTGAAACCTCACCGGGAGGGCCGCCCAGCCCCCAGTTGTCCATCCAGACCTCAAGTCCCGCATCCTTGGACATGGCAACAATGTCCTGCATAACCCGGTAGTGTCGGTTCCAGTCGTTGTGGGACATCATATGTACGACAAGATTCATGTGGTTGGCCGCCATGTCACGCATATCATGTTCTACATGATGAAGCATACGGCAGCCGTGATAAGCCGCACCTGTAAGAAGTTTCCGCATAGCAATACCTCACTGAAAGAATTTGTATCTGAGAATATTATACAGGAGTCACTGCCGGATTGCAATAGGTTTTGGAGAAATTTATAGTATGATCTGTCAGCGGCTCAGGCTCTGCGGATGCTGAACAGTTTTCCTTCACTCTCACCGCACAGCTTCACAAAATCCTGATCAGCTTTATAAGGCGCAAATACGCCCTGCCCTCTCGCCCAGTCGGCATACTGCGGATTGATATCCACCGCTTCCCTGAGGTATTCCATCATGTTTGCTTTGTCGCCCATTTTCGCGTAAGTCATGGCCAGAGCATAGGCATCCCCGGTGTGGAAATGGGCATAGGCTTCCGGATCGGTGATGACACCGCCCGCTTTGACGGTATCGTAAACCAGCTTGAAATACTTCAGTTCTCCGGTCAGATCCCCCAGCTTTTTGCAGCAGTTTGCCATGTGATTAAACGCAAAACACCGGTCGAACGGTGAAATATCCTCCCGCTCCGATTCCGCTTTCAATACAGTCAGGGCATCCTCATACCGTCCTTCGTCCTGCAGAATAACCGCACGCTTCATGTCCGATGGATTCCCAAGCTCACAGGATTTCTCGCACATGGCATAGGCTTTTTCGTATTCTCCAACCGCTCCGAAGAACTGAGCCGCAAAATCATAGAAGAAATACAGCGGATATTCCTCTCCGGTGTCATCATCGGTGATTCCCTCAAATCCCAGTTTTTCCGCCAGTGCGAATTCCTGCTCTCCCAACCGGGCAATCCGTCGGATGACAGGGTCGTCCGTGGGAAGACGCATGATCCGCGCCGCCATGTCGCAGTTCTGCATAATGATGAAATGCGCCATTGCGCAGTCCGAGGCGAAGACCGGCGAGGTCAGCAGAAGCGATGCCATCTCGGCATATTTTCCCTGATCATTCAGGTCATAGAAGGATTTCAGATGCTCCGAAACCCTTTCGGCAGCGGACATTCCTTCCTTTAATAATAAGTCAAAGCATTCCAGTGATGTTTCCATGTGATCCTCCAGTTTCTCCCGCAGGAGTTTTTTGATCCGGTGCACCCGGTTGTAGACCGTCTGAACCGGAATACCGAGAATTTCTGCCGCATCCCGTCCGTCCATGCCGCAGAGAA
>JAFQWY010000152.1 GCA_017407225.1 Clostridia bacterium
CGTCTGCCGCCCGCATGGTTCGTTTGCTGTACCGCCGAATATTTCGGTGTTCCGGTGGACGAGCTGGTGGGACGGGAGTTAACGAAGGAGATGATAAAGAAGTATGAGAACATCACATCTGGCAATCCGAAAACGAATCGAGAATGAAAAGCTGTCCATCACTGATGAGCAGCTTTTCGCTTCTCCTGCTTATGCCGCCTATCTCACCGACCTTGCCGAAGCCGCTTCCAAACGGTATAAACGGAGCATCAAGGTCCGAACCTTCTGGGACAACAGCGATGATGCAGCTGTGGCATGGACGGACAACCGGATCATCCACATCAATACCGGAAATTCCATCACGCGAAGCTATCCCACAAGAAAACTGCGTGCGGACAGCATTGCGGGTCTTGCCGGACATGAGCTGGGGCATATTCTGTATACCGATTTCACCATGCTTGCCGTTTACAGCGAAGCATTGGATGCCGGCAGGTTCTATCCGAACGTGCCGGATGAGTTGACGATGGATGAACAGGATGCGCTGGACGAATACCGGCAGTACATCGCCGATAAGGACGAACCGGCACTGGCAGCGGTGGCTCATGCAGCACATACCGTCAGCAATATTCTGGAGGATATCTATACCGAAGCCCGGATGTGCGATGCGTTTCCGGGGGTATACCGTACCGGAATTCTGCTGAACAGCATCCGTATGATGGAGGTCATGCCGACGGTGACGGAACAGATTGACCGCGGAGACATGGGATTTTCCGTTCTCTGTAATCTTCTGCTCCAGTATTGCCGCTCGGGAGATGTCAATAATCTGACCGGATACACCGGTGAATACATGAACAAGCTGGTGGAATGTATTCCGTTGGCGGATGATGCCGTGTACGACACCGATGCCCGTGTCCGGTATGACTGTACCAACCGGATTCTGCTGAAATGGTGGAAATATATCCGGGAACTGATCGAACTGTTCCGGAAAAATCAGGAAGAAGCAAAACAACAACTTTCCGAACAACTGGGAGGAAATACACCCATTCCACTCGGAAAAGGTAAACCGGTTGCAGGAAAGTTCAAGCATGATAAAGATGCTGAAGAAATGGACAAAAACACCATTCAGAAAGTTGTTGCGGAAGAGACCGGACGGATTGCTCTTGAGAAGACCGACAGCTTTGAGGAAGGCAGTAATCCCGGTGTTACCCATGACAATACCTTTGAAGGTTCCGGTTACACTTCCACCGAGGAAGACATGAACCGGATTCTGACCGGTATGGCAGAGGAACGGGTGGAAGCACAGATGGAAGATGAGCTTACTGCCGAACTGCAGGAGGAAGCGGATCGGATTGAATACGGGAATGCCCATAAAGGAATTCATGTGACGATTCACCGTATCACTCAGCCGGAAGAATCGTTGGTACAGAGCTATTCCCGTATCGCACCGCCGCTTCTGCTTTTATCCAAACGGATTCAGAGCAGAGTGACGGATCTTCTCAAAGATCGGCGTGACGGCGGGAAACAGACGAATCTTCTGATGGGGCGCCGGATCAATGCCCGGGCTTTTGCACAGGAAGACGGAAAGGTATTCTATAGCAACCGACTTCCGGAAGAGTCCATGAATCTGGCAGTGGCACTGCTGGTTGACGAGTCCGGCTCCATGAGCAGCAGTGACCGGATCACCTATGCCCGTTCCGCCAGTATCGTTCTGTACGATTTCTGCGTGAAATTGGGGATTCCGGTGATTGTCTACGGACACACCTCGTATGACCGTGATGTGGATATGTATGCTTACGCCGAATTCGATTCCCATGATAAGAAAGAATGCTGCCGTATGATGGATATGTCTGCAAGAGGCGGAAACCGTGACGGTGCGGCTCTGCGGTATGTGGCAGAACGTCTAATGACCCGGGATGAGGAGACCAAATTGCTCATTCTGATCTCCGACGGACAACCCGCGTCGTATGACTACAGCGGTACCGCAGCGGAAGCCGATCTTCGGGGAATCAAGCGGGAATATCAGAACAAAGGAATCACCATGTTCGCCGCCGCAATCGGCAGTGACAAGGAAAATATCGAACGGATTTACAAGGATGGATTTCTGGATATCACCGATCTGAACCAGCTTCCGGTGAATCTGACCAGACTGATTATGAGGTATATCAAAGGATGAATAACACAGAATTTCAGAAAAGACTGAAAAAATTATACGACCGGTTTCCGAGAATCCAGCGGAGTGAAGTCAAGACCGTAAATGAACTGATTTTTGTTCTGCGGCATGACGATATCGACTACTGTCTGAATCTGATCGGTGAAGCGGAACATTTCTACTGTATTTCTTCGGTGAAAGA
>JAFQWY010000153.1 GCA_017407225.1 Clostridia bacterium
AACAGTGATCTGGCGGATGCATTCAATCGGCACAGCGGTCTGAATGTAAATCCCAAGTCACTGAAGCAGATGATGAACCGCTGGCGGATTCCCTTGCAGGAACAGGGCATCACCTTCCGCAGCTACCGTAGCAACACCCAGCGGCTGGTGGATGTGCAGTACATCCCACCCGTGACGAAAGAAACGCAGGTGACGCAAAGAAGCGGCCCATAATTCTTGCGACGGATGCGTCACCTGCGTACATAATCCACGAAGCCGCTGACGGCGGTGTGTGGGATTTCTTTGGAAGGGACGAAGAAATACCCATCCGGTAAATAGAAACGGCTCCCTGCGGGGGAAGTCCCAGTCGCTCCGACTGGGGCAAGCATCGCGTTCGGCTAGTCTGCCGCGCCCTTTTACACCGGGCAGAAGCCCGGACCCACTTTTAGGCGCATGGCATTTCTGCGGAAATGCCTGCGGCGGCAAGCGCCGCGGATGCGCCTTCAAAGGGGGATCAGTCCCCCTTTGAAGAACCCCCAGCTCTCCGAGGGGGCTAGGATACGAATTAGAAATAAGGAGGTAAATTATGAAAAGCAAGAAAATGAGCATCAGGATTAGTGAAGAAGATCTGGATATGATCCACCGGAAAGCGCGGAAGTCACTGCTGACACTGACAGAGTATGTGACAACCTGCTGTCTTGGGAAACAGATCGTTGTCATTGACGGCCTGCATGAAGTGATCCGTCTGCAAAAAACCATCGGTCGAAACTTAAATCAGCTGACAACCCTTGCCAACATGGGTCGTGTTCGTGTGGTGAACTTGCAGGAGCTGACGGAGCAGCATATTCTCATGAGCAATCTGCTGTCGGAAATCCTGAAGCGAAAGCGGTGGGATGATGGCGACAGTTAAGTTCATACCCGCTGTCAAAAATCAAACAGCAAAGGGACTCAATGGTACACTCCGCTACTGCTGCCGCCGGGATAAAACAGAATATGACGACAGGTTTCTTGTGTCCGGTGTCAACTGCGTTGCTGGATGCGCCTATCAGGAATTTCTGAACACCAAGCGGCTCTACAACAAGAATGATGGTCGGATGTTCTATCATCTGATTCAGTCTTTCCACCCGGAAGAAAATCTGACACCCCAGACCGCCCATGAGATTGCATTGCAACTGGCGGAACAGTTCGATGGCTTCGAAGTTGTGGTAGCGACTCACACGGACCGTGACCACATCCATTCCCATCTGATCATCAACTCCGTCAGCACGGAGACAGGGAAGAAATACCACAGTGACAAGGATAACATCCAGCACCTGCGGGATGTGTCCGATGACCTGTGCCGTGCCTACGGTCTCTCGGTTCTCAAGCCGAAGCCGAAGAAAACATCCACCATGTCGTCAAGAGAATACCGTGCCGCCGACAAAGGGCAAAGCTGGAAGCTGCGGCTGGCGATTGCCATTGACGATGCCATGGAACTGGCATACAGCCGTGAGCATTTCATTTCCCTGATGGAAACGGAGGGCTATCAGGTTCGGTGGACAGCAGACCGGAAGTACATCACCTACACCACCCCCGGAGGTGACCGATGCCGGGACAATAAGTTACACGAAGAAAAATACAGAAAGGAGAACATGGAATATGAATTCAGAATCCGCGCGGAAATCGCCGCAGGAATTGAAGAACCAGGCACGGCAGGCTCTGCGGGA
>JAFQWY010000154.1 GCA_017407225.1 Clostridia bacterium
AGGTCATCCCAAAAGAGCTGGATGACCTTTCTGTTTTCATGATACACCACAATCATAGCTTCACCACTTTGCCTCTCCGGGAATATCGTAATCGTGCCATCTTATCTAGGATTTGAGAGAATATAAAGACAGCGCAGTTCCATTTGCAGGAGCTGCGCTGTTTCTCAAAGATGTCTGCTCGGAAGCGGAACTTCTTCTGCCGCTCATCGAAACCTGCAACTCGCTTCAGCTGGATCCCATCCATCTGGCTGATGTGGCAGATGATTTCCTTGGCAGTCTGTAGTAGTATTTGAAAACACTCCCCGTTATGGCTTGTGGCCTGACGAGGAGTGTTTTGCTTTGATGGATATGTTTTTATGATTTGTGATTTGCCGGCGGGGGCGTTATGTTTCGATTGGTGTGGTTTTTATAATGGAAGGAATATAAATATTCTTCTGCGGGGGATGCTGACCGGATTTTACGAGACTGACGGCGGCTTCTCCGGCGGTGTATCCCTGCATATAGGTGTCCTGATTACAGATGGCGTTATATCCTGTAAGCTGATTGTTGCTGAAGACATAGTCATGACCGATGCACACCGCCTCAAGTCCGGATTTACGGATTGCATCCGGCAGCGTAGCCATTCCCGTGGGAGCGTAGAAACAGCAGGGGGCATCTTTCAGGATCGTTTCCGCAAGGATGCGTGCGAGCCCTGCGGCAGACGCTTTCTTGATGTTAACAACGTCATTTCCCATCTTCAGCAGGACGGCCTGTTCGGCAAGCTCCGGTTTTGTTTCATGGACAGCATCCAGAAACCCGTTCAGACGCCGTTCGTTATTGGAAAGATACCAGGGGTAATCAATAATATACAGAGCGTGATCCGAGTATTCCGAAAGGTACAGCTTGCCCATCTCCCAGCCGTCTCTGTAAGCATCGGCTCCGACGTAAAAACTGTTGATCAGGTCGTATTGTTCTGTGAGAAGGATGATGCAGCAGTGCATGGCCATCCGCTGCAGAATACTGTATATTTCCGGTGTGATATATGCCGAAAGAATTAAAACCTGAATTTCCGCATTTTCCGCTTCTCTGAGGTATTCGATAACGGTTTGGGAGTTTACAGGGTTGGTGTAAATGCTGAAACCGAACAGAACACCGTATGCCTTTGATGCGTCCTGAAGTCCCTGCTGCATCTTTTGCCAGAAATACTGGGGAGTATCCGGCAGAATCGCATGGATCTGTTTAAAATCCGTGAATCTTAAATTTGCACTGCGCGCTGCCTCCAGTACCAACTGTCTGGTCTTGAAGTCCACACCGCTGCAGTGACGGAAGGCTCTGCTGACCGTCGAGCGGCTGATGTTCAGCTTTTTTGCAATATCTGACAGAGTATCATTTGACAAAGCGGCAGGCCTCCTTTTATGTGAATTATTACAAAATAAAAGCAGTAATTTTGTTATATATGTACATGATAAGCACGTTTTGCTTATGTTATACTTATTACAACTAATGGTATTATATCATTATATGTACTGAAAATCAAGAGTAAAGAAAGGAAAACAGTATGAAACGATCAATATCTCTGATGCTTACTCTGTTAATGCTGCTCAGTTCCTGCGGCAGTCAGACAGCAGAAACACAGTCCGGCGGCCAGAATGCCCCTGCGGAAACCCAGTCCGGCGTGGAGACTGCTCCGGCAGAAACCGTTCCCGAAGAAACCATTCCCGAAGAAACAGAACTTACCCCCGATCTTCCCGATGTTACCTACGATGGGGAGAAGCTGAATGTCCTGACCCGTATCGGATCCTGGGCTTATGATGTCAGCGACGTTTTTTCGGAAGAACTGACGGGAGAAGTCTGGAATGACGCTATTTTTAACCGTAACCTGAAGCTGGAAGAGACTTACAAGATTGAACTGGTGGAGCATCAGAACAGTCAGCCTTCTATTGCTTTTCAAAACGACGTGATGGGCGGTCTGCACACCTATGAGCTTGTGGCAGAAATGATGAAAGACATGATGCCTCTCGCGCTTGAGAACTACTGTCTTGACTGGAACGATCTGTCCCATGTGAACACGGAAGATCCCTGGTTCGATGCTTGTATCAAGAGAGACCTGTCCGTTGGCGGCAAGCTGTTTGCCATGGCAGGCGCCATTACTCTTCAGCCTTCTTTCCTGTCCCGTTGTCTGTTCTTCAGCAAGGGTATTATGCAGGATTACAACATTACTCCTCCTTACGATCTGGTCAGAGAAGGTAAGTGGACCATTGACAGGATGATTGAAATGGTTGAAATGGTAAGTGAAGACAAGAACGGTGACGGCGTTTACAATGCGGATGACGTTCTGGGTCTGCTGAAGGAAACTCCCAATTTCTTCCTGATCGGTGCCGGCATTCTTTATACAGGTGTGGACGAAAACGGTATTCCTGTTCCGACCATCAATAATGAACGTACCATTGCAGCGATCGATAAGGTCAGAGAACTGATGAACATCCCCAACAGTACCATTCATTATGTCGATGCAGCTTCCGGCAGAGATATGACCGGCTACGCGCATCTCTATTCATTCGTGCGTTCCGTATATTTCGCCGACGAACATTTCCTGTTTACGCAGATTGACCCCGGCGGAACCGCTGAATTTATTGATATGGAACGCGGCTTCGGTGTTCTCCCGAACCCCAAGCTGGACGAAGAACAGGAAGCATATTACCATATGATTGACGAGTGGAGCTGTGCATGGTACATTCCTTCCGACACTGTTACTCTCGAAAAGACCGACATTCTCTTTACCGCATGGAACTATATGTCTCTGCCGGTTGTAGATGCATTCTATGAAAAGACTCTGAAGTTAAAGAGAGCGGATGCACCCGAGGATTCGGAAATGCTGGATATTGTCAGACAGAACCCACGTTACGAAATCTCTCTGATTTTTGATCTCGGTATTGCAAATATTGTTACCGATGCATTCGAACACGACAACTTTGCATCTACCTACGCAAGAAAAATAAAGGCAGCCGAGAAAATGATTGACAAAAAATTCGGTCATCTGGTTGACTGAGCCGCTGAACACTGACACCCTCACTACTTTGAATCAACATCGCAAAGGAGAACCCCAATCATGTCCGAAACACCCGATATCCGCAGTCTTGCACTGGAAGAATACAATACTCCCGTACATCCCGGTTTTATCACCGGCGGTACCTTCTGGAACGGAGCCAACGCGTCCGGCAAGCACGACGGTGCCAAGAGCCGCCCGTTCTGGAATGCTCACGCAACCCAGTTCATGTATCCCCCGAGCTTTGAATTTGCGGCAGTTCCGGCGTGCAGACGTTTCCTGTTCACCGCGACCGACTGCAATCAGCAAACTCACACCTTTGAAGCAGACACCCCTATGGCTGCCCTGACCCCCATCTGGGGAGAGATTCCGGAAGGCGATGTGGAACTGACAGTAAAAGCACTCGAAGACGACGGAACTCCCATCGGTCTGGTCGGTGCCCGTATCTTCTACCGTTCTGCTCCCTATGCAGGTCCCGACGCATACCCGCCGAAGGCAAAAAGCTACCGCGAATGCGCGATCCACGCACTCCGTTACGTGTACGATATGCCGATCGTTCGTTACTGGCACGAGCACGGTGTACCGCATCCCGAATACCATCTGAACCGCTATCCCTCCAAAATGATCCCGGCACTGATCAATGCCATGATTGCTTACGCTTCCATCACCCCCGAAAACGCGGAAAATGCGATTCAGCTGGCAAAGAACGCGGCGGACTATCTTCTTTCCATCACCATCGGCGGGGATTCTCCGCTGAAGGGACTCCCGCCCACATATCATGTTGCATTCAATCAGGGGAAATACGACTTCTGTGACTACGGTGAAGATCATGTAAAGAACATGGTCATGATGTGCTATCCCGCGCAAGTCGGCAGTGTTTACCTCGCCCTCGAAAAGGTCTGCGGAGATGTAAAGTATTACGAAGCCGCACGCAGAATTGCGGACTATTACCGTGATACCGTTCAGGAAAACGGCACATGGAACCTGATGGTTGACATTATAACCGGTGAAGGACGTTCCGCAAATGACCTGATGCCCGAAAGTGTCATCCCGTTCATGAAGGCAATGTATGACCGTACCGGCGAAGAAATCTGGCTTGATCTGATGAAGAATGCGCACGCATACCGTTACAGCTGCCGGATGGATTCCTACGAATGGGAAGGTCAGTTCGAGGACAGCCCCGTCTCCTCCCATTATACCAATCTGTCCCACTACCCCGCTGACGCTATGCTTTATTACATCGTCGAAAACCAGAAGGACGATCCCGCAGCAATTGCGGAAGCGGAGGAGTTGGCCCGGTTCATTGAAGACCAGTTTGTTATCTGGCATAAATTTGCGCCGAGAAACCGCAAGAACCTCGATCCCTGGTTCAACCAGTACAATAACAACAAGTCAGAATGGCATTGCCCCGCCGGTATGGAGCAGTACAACTGGTATGTTCCGATTGACTCCAGCACCGCCCACATCATGATCGCGTTCCTCCGCCTGTACAAGGTAACCGGAAATCCGGTACATCTGGCAAAGGCATGCACGCTCGCGGACTCCATCACCCGGATCCAGAATCCCAGAACCGGCATGATTCCCACGCAATGGTACCGGAAATCAGCAATCGAAGACGGCGGTGATTTCTGGCTCAACTGCTGCATCGAAGTAGCTGTGCTGATGATGGAAATCGCAGACGAAACGGAAAAGGAATAAAAGTTCCGTAAACGAAAAACAGAAAAATTCCCGCAGAAGCAATTCCAATTGACTCCCAAAAAATTTATATAAAACAAAGGAGAATCCCATGAAAACCAACCTCAAAAAACTTCTCTCGCTTTGTCTTGCCGGTATTGTCACCGCAGGCATGGCAATCTCCGCATCCGCGATCGGTGTATACAAAGTCACCACCAACAACGAAATCGCCGGAAACGATGCAAAGTTCTCTATTGACCTCGATGACTCCAGACTCTGGCACACCGACTGGATCAACGGTCCCTTCGAGCCCCCCTTCATCCTGACCTACGAACTTGATGCTGTACACGAAATTAAGTCCATCGGTCTTTATCCCCGTCAGGACGGCAACCTCAACGGTCTGCCCTACGTTCTCAACATCAATGTATCCGATGACGGCGTCAACTTCACCACCGTGGAAGAAGTTGACTGGTTGGAATACACCTATGACCTCCAGACCATTGAACTTCGGAAGCCCGTTACCACCAAGTTCCTCCAGCTTGAAATTCTGGACACTGAAGGCTATGAATTCGCATCCCTGAACCAGCTTTATATCACTGAAGAAGCTGTTACCTTCTCTGAAAAAGCACTGGCTGAAAAGCAGGCTGAAATCGATGCTATGCTTGCAGCAAACGGCTTCAAGTCCATTGTTGCTGACAATGATCACCCCGACTACCTCGCGATCTATGCCGGTGACGG
>JAFQWY010000155.1 GCA_017407225.1 Clostridia bacterium
TCCGTCTTCCCCTGAACGCATACGGGGATCGTGACGTACCGCTGACCCTGGAACTGCGCAGTTGTGACGTATCGTTTGCCGAGATTCCGCCGGCGTTCATGCATCTGTGCCATCACCGCCGGGTAACACTGGATAACGTAACCGTGCGCGGAACCGGAGATGCTCCCCTGATCCGCCGCTGGTCGGATAACGGTGTGATCGAAATCCGGAGCTGTGATGCACCGAATGAAGCCGTTGTTGACGCAGACGAGCCGTTTTTCGCACAATCCATCTGATCTCGCAAACTTTTTTCCAAGACAAACCTCCCGGGATATGGTATACTGACAGTACCAAAATAATCCAACGGGAGGTTTTTCCATGAACGCATATGAACAATATCTTGACAGCCTGCGCCGGGATCTGATCGAGCCGCTGTCGGAATACATTATCTTCGAAAAGGGGCTCACCTGGGAAGAACAGCAGGAACTGGAAGAATTCTGGGAAATTCATTTTCCCAAGTCCCTGATGGATTTCTACGCCTGCGCCTTCCCTGCCGCCGAGAGAAATCCGGTGGTATATCCGTGGAATCCGCCGCCGAAATTCAGTCTCTTTCCCGACTGGCGGGACACTTCACCGGACAACGTGACTCACATCCGGGAGCTGCTGGAAAGACCGGTGAAGGATCTGGTTCATGACATGAAGCGGGATTGCTGGATGTGCGATAACTGGCACGGACTGACACCGGAGGAAGTGGGAGAAGCCGCACCGAAGCTGATTCCCGTATTCGGACACCGGTACATACCCCAGTCCGGAGTGAAACCGCCTGTGTTTTCCGTTGTCGGACGGGATGTGGTTTACTTCGGCAGCGATCTCTTTGATTACTTCCGCCGTGAGTTTCTGGAATCCCCGTCAGACAGATCCCCGATATCTTCTATGCTGTATGTTCCGGTGTGGGGCGATATTCCCCGGCAGATGGGGCAGCGCATCTCTGAAAACCGCTTCCCTTCCATCGAAACATTTCTTGACGTTTTCACCGACAATCCCATGCTGCTGAACGAATCCGAATTCCTGCTTGCCTCCGATCCCATCTCGCCGAAACAACCGGGATACTGCGGAGCTTACATGATCGGCTGGCTCGGAGAAACAGAAAAGCCGTACTGGATCGGTGGATTTGACGGTGCTCAGGATGCACGGTTTTCTTCGGCAGAGGAACTGATGGACGCCCCCGTATTCGGCGGAAAATCTCTGAGAGAGCGATGGGATGACATCATGTGGCTCTCCCTCATGAGCATTCCCACGGATGAATGGATGAGTCTTTTCCTCAGATAACGAAAAAAGGATGCCGTATCGTCTGATACAGCATCCTTTTGTTGTGATTCGGAATTATTCGGCAGCACCGAGCTGTTCCTTGATGGCTGCTACGCTCTTTTCAACGGAACGCTTCAGAACCTTTTCCACAGTCTTTACCTGAGAAGCCAGGTTCTGGTTCTTGTTTGCAAACATACCTGCAAAGAAGCCGTCACGTACATTGGAGCAGTACAGGGTATCGCCAAGGTCAACTACACGGTTGGAGAGAATCAGGTCGATCATTGCGATACTTTCTTCGTCTCTCGCATACTTACCCTTCAGAGCGCCTTCGATGTAAGCGGGGGTAACTTCCTTCATAGCCAGATAGTTGGTCAGTTCCAGAACCGCGCCTACCATGTCCAGATTCTGGATGGTAGTGGGCAGTACGGGAGGCATATAGTAGGATACACGGCAGTTGTAAAGTTCCTGAGCCTTGTCATACTTGGGGTAAGGAATGATACCGAAGTCGGTTTCCATGTCGCGGAGAGAACCTGCCCAGAAGAGGGAGCAGTCCATGAACAGAGCCTGACCCTGCTGGAACATATCGATATTGGACTGGGGGACGTCGTTGCCGCTTGCCGGCAGATAGGTATTCATGCCGTAGGTGATTTCAAAAATCTTGTCGAATACGCTGAGGAAGCGTTCATCGGTAACAGTCAGTTCCGGTACGCCTTCTGCGTTGGTGGTCATGGAAGTTTCACCTGCACCGATCCAGAAGCTGGGCAGAACCATCTTGGTGTGGGACAGATAACCGTAGTTATCCTTGGTTCCCATCGCACCGTCGCCGTCGATATCGTTTCGGACAACATCCATCATTTCCGCCATCTTGTCCATGGTCCAGTCGCCTGCGAATACCAGATCATAGGGTCTTTCCAGCTGGTTGTTGCTGATCAGTTCGGTGTTGAACAGAAGAATGTAGGTCAGGTCGTGGGTGGTGATGCTCAGATCGCCGATTGCCGCATAGCGGAGTCCGCCCAGTTCCAGAGCTTCGTTTACACGGTCGTCCCACCAGGGCTTGGACAGATCGATGTGGGGCATATCCGCATAGTCACGGAGATAGCCTTCCGCCAGAAGTGTGGGAGCCGCAACGCAGAATACGTTTACTACCTGCAGGGAGTCATCGCCCGCCGCGATCATATTCCGTACCTGATCGGTGCCGGGATAAGAGCTGGTTACAATGTGCTGCTTGATTTCCACATCCAGCTGATTGGCTGCGCTTTCGATGATGTTGTACTGTGCGTCATTGAGAGCATCGCCGGTAATCTCTTCCATAACGATCATATTCCGGGCATTAGGGTTATCCATGACACCGAAAGTAAAGGAAGAGCCGGTGAAGGCCAGTCCTTCGGGAAGATCGGGGGTTGCTTCGGTCTCGGTTTCGGGCTGGGTTTCCGCTGCTGCCGCATCATTTCCGGCTGCGGGAGCGGTATCATCTCCGTTGGTTCCGCTTTCCGCACAGGATGCCAGAAGCATCATAGCACAGAGAAGCAGACTGAGTATACGCTTTTTCATGTTTTCCTCCTGAATAAAATGATTTTTACGTTTTTACACACAAAACTGTGCGTGTCTGTATCCATTATACACGACACGCACAGTTTTGTCAATATTATGCAATTATTTAACGATATTCACAATTCAGCCGTATCCGGCGGATCCCCGAAATCGGGTACATCCATCAGCACACCGCCCTGCACTGCCGACTGATGGGCAATCAGTCCGGGAACGGTAAACCGCGCCGCCAGCCATGCGTTGACCTTCGGCAGTTTTCCCGACGCCATCGCTGTGCAGAAATCGTCAATCAGCAGAGCGTGGGAGCACATATGTCCGCTGGTAATATCCCGGTAGGATTCCGGCAGACGTGCAAGCTCCTCATCCTGTACCGGCGACGGATCGTTCCACTGCCATGCGTGATTTGCCACTTTATGCTTGAAGGTTTCGCTGTTTTCCGAAGCCTCCTTTGCCGCCGTCATGGCACGGGGATTGACTTCATCGCTGACATCGGTCAGATCCACTCCGGCAGGCGTCAGTTTCGTCAGAATATGCTGGGCGTTGGAGAACTGGTATCCCGCTTTGGTTCCATAGAAGGAAGATACGGAAGAACTGGGTGCTTTCCATCCGATTCTCCGGCATTCGTTGACTCTCGCGGTACCTCCGTTTGACAGCTGCATCAGGGAGAATTCGTCGGAGAACTCGTTGTCCCAGGGATTTTCACCCTTCCGGAAGGAGGTGTTTTCCTCCATGTCCCGGTATCCGACCGCTGAAACCTTCGTCACGTGCGCCCCGGTTGCCCAGAGAAGCATCGCCGTGGAATGGGTGGGATAAAAGAACGGCGGTACGGCAGAGGCAGGCCGGTCGTTCTGAAAATCCTTCGGGAAATGGGACAGATCGTGGTAGTACTGGCTCTCGCCGTAGACAAATCTGCCGAAGGTTCCCTTTTCGTATTCTTTCTTGCAGTACATGGAGGAGGGGTAGTAAATGCAGGTTTCCCCCATCATGTAGGTCAGCCCGGTTTTCTTCACCAGATCCACGATCTCCCCGCATTCCTCCACGGTGCTTGCCATGGGAACAGCGGAATAGACGTGCTTTCCGGCGTTCAGTGCCGCTTTTACGATGGGACCGTGCAGATGCCGCTGAACAAAGACCGCAACGGCGTGGATATCGTCACGCTCCAGCACTTCTTCAAAGGAATCCGCGATGGGACAGCTGAACTTTGCCGCATACGCCTCCGCTTTCTCACGGATTTTATCGCAGACATACACCTCGCCGACAGCGGGATGAAGCTGGAACAGCCGTACAAAATTCGCCGCAAATTCCCCGCATCCGATGACGGCAACATTGAATTGCTTCATTTCACATCCTCCGGCAGGAAGCCCTCGAAAATTGTCAGCGCACCCTGCTTCTTCATGAACCGGTAGTCATCGGGTGTGCGCGCGGTCCACATAAACTTCTCAGCCCGGAAGAACGCGGTGCACAGCTTCACGCAGAAGCGCTTCGGATACTTATGGTTGTACGCGATGAAATCCGGCCGTGCCACCACGTTCAGTGCCATGGCACCGATGATGAAATTCAGGGCGTTTTTCTTTTTTTCGCGGAACACATCGGTGGACAGCATCCCCCGGGAAACTTCGGGATGATTTTTCCGGAACCAGCCGATCAGAATGGGATTGAAGGATTCCACGCACCAGGGGCCTTTGTATTTCCTGAGGATTTCGTCAGCCTTCGGGCACAGTGCGGTATTGGTGCTCTCGCCCTTCAGCTCCACCAGAATGGGAACACGACCGTCAACAACAGCAAGAACCTCACGGAGCGTGGGAATCTTTTCGCCGGTTTCCGCTCCGCCGGACAGAAGACGGATTTTCTCAAGATCAGCGGTAGACATTTTTGTCAGCAGTCCTTCTTTGCCCGTCATACGGACGAGGGTATAGTCGTGGAACACGTATACTTCCCCGTCGGAAGACAGCTGAATGTCAAGCTCGATACCGTATCCCTTCTCCGCCGCCAGTCGGAATGCGGTCAGGGAGTTTTCCGGAACGGTATCCGAGTGCAGTCCCCGGTGAGCGTACTCCACATCAAACACGGGATCATGGGAACGCTTCTTCACCGGTCTGACCAGAACAAACACATAGATCAGAAACACAGCGGCAATGACCGCAAGAGTAATGTACAGAAAAGTCATATCAGTCGTCCGCTCCCAGATGCTCCAGCAGATCCTTCTTGTCCGTGGGCTTTGCGTCACCGTGACGGACAAACAGCATGGTCACAAATGCCAGTGCCACGAATATGGTCGCGTAGGGGAACAGGGTGGTCATGCCGATGTAGGTCAGGAACACGCCGCTGAACACAGGGGTCACGATCTGTGCGGTCATGCTTGCAGTGTAGTAGAAGCCGGTGTACTTGCCAACGTCGCCGGATTTCGCCAGTTCCACCACCATGGGGTAGGAGTTGACGTTGATGGTCGCCCAGCCCATTCCGGCAAGAGCGAACAGGCAGTTCATGACGATCACGTTGCTTCCCGCACGCATGAAGGATGCCAGCAGGAACGCGGTGCCCAGCATGATGATGCCGGCGAGGATGGTCTTCCGTCTGCCGATTCTGGAAGAAACGATGCCCACGGGGATATAGGAAATGATGGCCGCCGCCTGTGCCACAATGAGGGTCAGGTTGAAGTCAAGCTCCAGCACGTTGCCGGCGTATACGGAGTATTTGCTGGTGACGGCGTTGTAGCCCATGAACCACAGCACAACGGATGCCAGAATGAAGGCGAGGGATCTTTTTTCTGCGGGAGTCATGCCCTCGCCGGCTGCGGATACTTCCTCGTCTTTTGCAGCAGCTTCCGCGTCCAGGGCATCATTGATTTCAGCCGCTTCCTTCGCCCATTTCACTTCACGGACGGTCAGCAGGAACACAGCAAGCGCGGCGATCATGATGCCGGCGGTGACAAGGAAGAATGCGGTATAGCTCATCAGTGCATTTTTTGCCTTGCCGGTACCGAACACAATCCCCAGAACCAGCACCAGAATACCGCCCGCACTGCCCATCAGATTGATGATGGCATTGCCCTTGGAACGGAGGGGCTTGGGAGTTACGTCGGGCATCAGTGCTACTGCGGGAGAACGGAAGGTCGCCATGGAGAGAAGCACGCAGAACAGCAGGGCCATGAAGAAGCCGAGGGTGACGGGGCTTTCCGTGGTTTTCTGCCATGCATAGGACTGGCGCGCGGGAATCACATAGGCGTTGTAGGTATCCTGATCGGCAGCGGCTTCGATGAACGTGTCTGCAGACTCAAACACTTCGGGAAGGGTGCGGGTTTCCCCTGCCGCCGGGTCGATTTCAACACCGGAGTTGTACAGCGCGGTCATGGCGTCGCGATAATTCTCGTCATCGGAACGGGTTACAGCCGCGATTTCGGAAATGCCGTCCAGCTGCATATTGTCGGCAACGGACAGAGATACGAACAGCACCACCGCCAGAAGCGTGCCGATGAGAATAAACGGGGTACGTCTGCCGACCTTGGTTTTGGTCTTGTCGGACAGAGCACCGAAGACGGGCAGAAGAATGACCGCCAGCACATTGTCCAGCGCCATTACCATACCGGAGATCACCTGGGACAGACCGAACTTATCCGTCAGGATTTTCGGGATGATATTGTCATAGGCCTGCCAGAAGGCAGAGATCAGGAAGAACGCAAATCCCACGAACAGGGTGCGTTTGTAGTTGAGTTTCATAAAGTCGGATCCTTTCAGAAATTTCCGGATACCGGATTTGGATTCTTGTTTCATTTTATCATAATCCCGCTCCGATGACAAGGGATTTCACCCGATTTTTCAGCCATACGGCAAATTTCACGGGATGCCCGAAGGTTAGAATTCCATTAAAAATCCCTCATAAACCGCACAAAGGCAGAAAATTATGATATAATCAGGATGATTTCACACACAGGAGGCCATAATGAAACGGATCTTTATCCTCTTATCCTTCATCCCTGCCGCAGTCACAGGACTTCTGTTCACTTTCGGCACGGGCGGCGGTTTTTTCCACCTGTTCTGGCTCATGCCGCTGTGCGGATTCATGGCAGGGGTTCTGTCCCGACCGGAACTGCTTCTCTGGCATCCCGGGACAGCCGCCGCCGTCATGCTTATCAGCGGACTGTTCACGGACGGCCTTCATCCCATATCTCTCAGCGGACTGATGCTCGGAGCTGCCGCAGTGTTTGAACTGTTGGGTTACGGCATCGGAGCATTCGGCAAAACTTTATACAGGGGAAAAACGCTTCAGAAAATCGGCGGCGGATTTGCGGTACTCCTGCTCCTTATCCTGCTGTTCATTCCCAACAACGCTGTTTTCGGAAATCCCGTATCCGCACTGCAGGCGAAGCACCAGTTTGACGGATGCATCGAAGCACATATCGATCAGGAGAGATATACCGTTGACGGAAGGGTCTTTTATGACTGGTACAACGGGATTTACAAATGCAATCTGAAAGACAATCTCACCGGGAAGCGCGAAACCATGTCGCTGTACCGGAATAAGGATACAATTTATTTTTCCGGCACCAACCGGTCTTACGAAAATCTCTGGAACTGACAGCCGGATACAGAAAAACAGCACCGTTTCCGATGCTGTTTTCTAATGCAGGAGCAGAAATCACCTTTCCGTAAACCGGGAGATACTGTGTGAAGAACGGAGGGAACGACCAACATTACTGCCTTGATTCAGCCATACAGCCTGAAATCTCGGTCATATCTGTTGACAAATCACCACTCGTATGGTAAAATGAGACGATAACCATCCCTGATTATTCAGAAAGGAATCGAATTTCGTTATGCAGAATCAATCTGAGAACCTTGAATTTGAAATCGATTTACTACATATATTGAAACTGCTCCTGAGGAAATCCTGGCTTATCATTCTTGCCGCACTGGTGTGTGCCGGTGCCCTGCTTTCGTATGCCGTATTCGCAGTTGCTCCCAGTTATGAAGCATATGCCATGATGTATGTCAACAATACTTCTTCCAACGACTCCAGCATCAGCAACAGTGATCTGTCCGCCGCCAAGAGTCTGCTGGATATTTACGTGGTTATTCTGAAAAGCCAGACCACACTGGAAGAGGTTATTCAGCAGGCCGGTCTCGATTGTTCCGTAAGGGAATTGTCGAACAGAGTTTCCGCAAATTCTGTTAACGGCACCGAAATTTTCCGGATCACCGCAGTCGGCTCCAACCCCAAAGAGGCAAAACTGATCGTGGACACCATCGTGGATGTTCTGCCGGAGCGTATTTCTTCCATCGTTGACGGCAGCTCCGTCCGGATTGTGGATACCGCCGATCTTCCCACCAGCCGTTCCTCCCCCAGCTACGCCAAGTACACACTCGTCGGATTCCTTCTGGGAATAGCCATTACCTGTATCCCCATTATCGTCATCGATCTGATGGATACCACCATACGCAGCACTGAATATCTGTATCAGAAATATGATATCCCGATTCTTGCTGTTATACCCGACGCTTCCGGTTCATCAAAAAACACCTATTACCGACCGTACGGATATGAGACCAAAAAGGAGCAACAGGATTCATGAAATTCCGTAAGATCAGAAAGAAAGACAATTTCAATACAACAGACTATGCATCCGTCATCGGAAAAAACAGATCATTTTCTACCGCCGAAGCACACAAGCGTCTGCGTACAAATGTAATGTTCAGTTTTCCTGACGAAGCACAGTGCCGTGTGATCGGCATCACCAGTGCGATGGCCCATGAAGGCAAAACCACAACGGCTCTGAATCTTGCGTACGATCTGTTCCAGCTGGGCAAAAAAGTACTTGTGATTGATGCCGATATGCGTATGTCCAACGTGGCTCAGATTCTGAATATCAACCGGGATCCGGGGCTCAGCGATCTGCTGGTCGGAGCAAAAGACGGCAGCAGATACATTCAGATGCCCGGAGAGCTTGACAGTCTTCCCATAATCACCAGCGGCAATCCTCCGCCGAATCCTTCGGAGCTTCTGGCATCCAGGCGCATGGGCATCATGCTGGATACCCTGAAGCAGAAATATGATTACATTATCATTGACCTGCCTCCGGTTTCTGCGGTTTCCGATGCCCTGATTCTGTCCAAGCTTACCGACGGCATGATCGTTGTGGTACGCCAGGACTATGCTGACAAACGTCTCTTGGACGATGCCATCCGTCAGCTGCACTTCCAGGAAGCCAGGATCATCGGCTTTGTGATGAACGGCGCCCGCACAGAAAGCAAATACGGCAGATACGGGCATTACAGCAAGTACGGCTATTACGCATCACAGGATGAGGTATGATGAATAAAAGCGGACAGCGGATCGATTTTCACTCCCATATTCTCCACAGGATGGATGATGGCAGCCTTACTCCGGAAATGAGTCTGGATATGCTGCGCGAACAGATGCGGCAGGGAGTGGATCATATTGTACTGACTCCCCACTTTTATGCATCTTCCGATTATCCGGAGCACTTTCTCACCAAACGCCGACAGCGTCTTGAGGAACTGACCGCAAATCTGACACCGGGTATGCCCGTTCTGATACCGGGTGCTGAAGTTCAGTATTTTGACGGGATCACCGCAATGGAAGAGCTGCCGCAGATGCGGATCGGCCGCTCCCGTTGTCTGCTGATCGAAATGCCGTTTCTTCCGTGGACAGGACGTATGCTCGATGATATTCTGGAGCTTACACACCGCGGTCAGTATCGTATCATTCTGGCGCACATCGAACGGTATCTGTCATACGGAAATGAACCTGCCCTGCGGAAGCTGGCTGACAGCGGTGTTCTGATGCAGGCCAACAGCGCATCTTTTCAGGGGATTTTCAGATCCCGGAAAATGCTGCGGCTGCTGGACGACGGTCTGATTCATTTGCTCGGCTCCGACTGCCACAATACAGCAGCCCGGCCTCCCAATCTGGAAACCGCCTGTTCTTTCATCGAAAAGAAGCGCGGCGCAGATGTCCTGCAGAATATAATGAACCGCGGACTGCATCTGCTCAATGAAACCACTGAATAGAAAACTGCCTCATGGGCTGTTGATGAACCGATCACAGCCGTCTGAGGCAGTTTTTATTATTCGGGATTCACTCAGCGTCGTACGCAATCAGATCCGCGAAGGTTTCCCGTCTCACAGCGATACGGGACTGACCGTCCTTCAGCATCACGATCGGCGGGCGCGGAATCTTGTTGTAGTTGGACGACATGGCGTAGTTGTAGGCACCTGTCACGCAGACAGCAATATGCTCACCGCGTACGGGCTTGGCAATGGCGATATCCTCCTGGATCAGATCCCCGCTTTCACAGCAGCATCCTGCGATGGTGCAGACGAAATCCGCTTCCCTGTCGGCGTGATCCGCGTTGTGAACGGTGTAACGGGAACCGTAGAGAGCATATCTGGGGTTGTCCGTCATGCCGCCGTCGATGGAAACATAGGATTTGTATCCGGTGATGGTCTTCACGCTTCCGACGGTGTACAGCGTCATACCGGCATCCGCCACGATGCTCCGTCCAGGTTCCATGAGAATGTCGGGCATCTCAATGCCGCATTCCGCAGATTTTGCGCGGAGATGGGATGCGATCTCAGCAATATTCTTCTCGTAGTCGATGACGGGATCGTCTTCCACATAGCGTACACCGAATCCGCCGCCCAGATTCAGATACTTCAGCTTGACACAGTAGGTCTTCTGAATGTGTGCCATGAACGCAAGCATGATATCCGCCGCATCGCAGAAGGGTTCGATTTCGAAAATCTGGGAACCGATGTGGCAGTGGAATCCGTGGAGAGCCACATTATTCAGACTCAGCGCGTAGGCAATCAGTTCCTCAGCCTGTCCGGTTTCAATTGCCGTGCCGAACTTGGAGTCCACCCGTCCGGTGTTGATCTTGGCGTGGGTATGGGGATCGATGCCGGGAGTCAGTCTCAGAAGAATGTTCTGAACAAATCCCCTCTCCCCTGCCTGACGGTTGATTTCGTCAAGCTCTTCCCGGTTGTCAACGATGAACCAGCCCAGCCCCATATCCATTGCCATGGAAATGGCTGCATCGGACTTGTTGCTGCCGTGGAAGAATGCGTTTTCCATGGGGAATCCGGCAGATTTTGCCACATACAGCTCACCCGCAGAGACGATGTCGGTGAACATCCCTTCTTCCGCCGCGATTTTGTAGATTCCCTTGAAGCACAGAGCCTTACTGGCAAGAAGCGGATGGGAATCGCCGGTGAAATGCTTCTTCATGGCATTCACATAGACCGACATATTCCCGCGCACCCGGTTTTCATCCAGCAGCATCAGGGGTGTTCCGTATTGTTCACAGAGAGCCACGGTGTCCTGTCCGGCGAAGGTCAGGTGTCCGCTTTCTCCGATTCCGATGTTATCGTGAAGCATAAAACAATTCCTTTGATTTTACTTGGTCATTTCATTCATGGTGTACAGGCCCGCAGGCTTGCCCAGCATGAATTCAGCCGCGGACACAGCACCTTCGGCGAACAGCTTCCGGGAATGTGCCTCGTGCTTTAAGGTAATGGTCTGGCTTTCGGTGGATACGATGACCTCGTGAATGCCCACCACGTTGCCCAGTCTCAGGGATGCGATGCCGATTTCGTTCTTTTCACGCTTGTGCTGACCGGCTCTGCCTTCCACGATCTCCGCGTCGGGTCTGACTTCGCACAGGGCTTCCGCGATCATCAGTGCGGTGCCGCTGGGTGCATCAAGCTTCCGGTTGTGATGCTGTTCCACGATCTCGATATCCGCATTCGGGAACAGTGCGGCGGTCTGCTTCGCCAGATTTACCAGTGTGGCCACGCCGAGGGACATATTTGCGGAGAAGAATACGGGAATCCTGTCCGCCGCCGCTTTGATTTCAGTCTTTTCCGCTTCATCCTGACCGGTGGTGCAGACAATAACGGGAAGATGGCGTTCCAGTGCGTATTCCATCAGTTCATGGGTACCTGCGTGATGGGAAAAGTCGATGATCATATCCGCATCCGCTGTGCAGTCCGCAAGATTATGCAGGTAGCCGTCCGTCATCTTGTCGATTTCTGCAGCGATTTCATGACCGGTTTCCCGGATTACATCGCACACAAACCGCCCCATATGGCCGCCGGCGCCGTTTACGATAATTTTCATGTTGATTCAGTCCTTTTTCGCTCAGATCAGGCCGTGACGCTGCATTTCCACCAGCATCCTGCCCTTGTTGCTGTCTTCCATCCTGGTCAGAGGCAGTCTCAGGAAGTCTTCGCAGAAGCCCATGGATGCCATTGCTGCCTTGACGGGAATGGGGTTCACTTCGCAGAACAGCAGATCAATGAGATCGTGATACTTGAACTGCATTTCAGCCGCACCCTTCACGTCGCCCGCCATGAACTTCTTACACATTTCGGAAGTCTGTCTGGGAAGAAGGTTGGAGAGAACAGAAATAACGCCGCTTCCGCCCAGGGACATGAGAGGAACGATCTGGTCGTCATTGCCGGAATACATATCCAGCTTATTGCGGACTCTCTGCATGGTGGCAACGATTTTGGAGATATTACCGTTTGCTTCCTTGAATGCGGCAATGTTTTCGTGATCCGCCAGTGCTTCGTAGGTTTCGGGTTCGATGTTCACGCCGGTTCTGGAGGGCACATTGTACAGAATCAGCGGGATATCGCTTGCTTCCGCGATGGTCTGATACATATAAACCAGACCCTTCTGGGTAGCCTTGTTGTAGTAGGGGGTTACTACCAGAGCAGCATCCGCGCCCACATCGCCTGCGAACCTGGTCAGTTCCAGTGCATAGGCCAGTTCGTTGGAACCGGTACCTGCGATAACGGGAACTCTCTTGTTGGCCCGTTCCACGCAGTATGCGATGCACTTGCGGTGTTCTTCGTCAGTGAGGGTGGAGGATTCACCGGTGGTGCCGCAGACAACGAGAGCGTCGATGCCTTCGTCGATCTGCCAGTCGATCAGTCTGCCGAATGCGTCATAGTCAACACCGGTAGCGGTAAGGGGTGTGATCAGGGCGGTAGCCGCGCCTGTAAAGATGGTTCTCTTCATTATTATGAACTCCTGTATGGTAAATAAATCAATTCTGTAACAAAAAAAGCCGGCATTGCGGCTGACGAACGATATACGGAAACAAAACCTGTCCCCGTCTCCGACGATAGCACTCCGCAATTTCTGCGACAGTCGGCAGGATCTTATTCCCGCAAACCAGAACCGGAGTACGCTCATCCGGTCTTCGGCACCGATGCCTTTCCTCCGGACAACGAACTGCGCCGTTCTTCCATCCGGTCTACTTTTCATCCAGTGCGCCTCTATCTGTTACAGAGTAAGTTTATCACAGTTGGGATGTTTTGTCAAGGTTTTTATCGACATTTTCCGCATCTCCGGGCGGTGAAAATCGAAAAAGGGATTCCTCCTGTTTCTGCAGCGGAATCCCCCGATTCTGACAGGATAATTCTGTCTTATGCCATACCGTAATGCTCGTCCAGAATTCCTTTCAGCGCGGACAGGGAACTGGAGTGACTGCGGGCAATTTTCATATTGTGCCCTTTGGTTTCGCTGAGCGCCAGCCGTACCATCTTGTGGGATGTGGTGTTCGTAAACAGAACCAGCAGATCCGGTCTGCCGATCTGGCTTTTCATGCCGTCCCGCATTTTGCAGAACACCTTCGCCCGACATTTATATTCGGCACACAGATCCTTGTACTGTCTCACCATACATTCGTTTCCGCCTACGATTACAACGCTCATCGTTTCCTCCCGATTTCAATCCGCTTGTTTGCAGTTAGCAAGCACTAACCCATCTACATTATTTGAGTTAGCACTCGCTAACTTGTTGCCGATATTATACCCGATAAAGCAGGATCTGTCAATGGTTTTTTCTCTGTTTTTCTTTTACTTCACAGAAAATGGTTGATTTCATATATTTTCACATCAATATCCGGCATAAAATTATGCATAAAACACTAAAATCCGGTTATGCACAGGAGTATGCACAACCGGATTTGCCTGATTCAACGATCAGCCGACAGCGTTGACAATTACGGAAACAGCCGCGGATGCGGTGAATACGTCGTATTCCATCTCTTCCGTCTTCAGACCAAGCTGGGTCTGCATGATGCCGGCGGAGTTTCGGTTTTCCCACGCGGAGTCACCGTTTGCACGGAGCCATTCCACATATTCGGGATGCCCGGTCATTGCTGCATAACGGCGGATGTATCTGGCGAGAATTCCCTTGAAGCCGGGCAGGTCGTTGCCGGATTCTTCATTGTTCATGATGCCGCCGCGGTACATTTCGTCCTTCACATACTTCGCCGCCATGTCAGCCGCGGTCCGGTATTTTTCGTCGCCGGTCTTTTCCCACAGCATCAGCGCGGATCCGATGAAGGTACCCTGATTGTAAGTAGAAGACCACTTGTTGATCTTTCCGTTCAGATCAATGGCATCGTAAACCTTGCCGGTATCCGGCTCGAACATCATGCGGTATGCCCAGTCGAAGCAGTATACCGCCTTTTCAAAGTAGGATTCGTCACCGGTGGCTTTCAGGAGATACATGGCAGCCACCGCGCCGGGACAGTTGACACAGGTGTTCTTGCACTGGTTTTCCACCCTCCAGAACAGACCGCCGCCCAGATCCTCGCTGACCGCTCTCGCGTAGGTCTTGTCAAAATTCAGCTTGGCGGTATCCAGATACTTCTGCTCACCGGTGTAGAGATACGCACGGGTCAGGGCAATGGTCAGCCACATGATATCATCGTTGTAGGGATTTTTGTGCCAGTCGCCCGTGTAGGCACGCTGAGTGAACCGATACATCTCCTCAAACTGGGCAAAAAGCCCCTTGTCGCCGGTTACTTCGTACAGGTCTTCGATAATCTCAAAAATCTCCGCATAGTCCCAGAAATCCGCCCGGCGGTATTCCCCGTTATTGTAGTAAACCGCCTTATGAGCCTGCACTGCCGCATACGCCCGTTCAATCCGTTCCTGTCTGGTCATATTGTGTTCCTCCGAAAAAATTGTATTTGATACTATTTTATACGGTATTGAAGAAAATGTCAACAAATCCGGCAGATTTTCAGCGGAATTTGCGCGATATCCGGATTTTTTCCGCCGCTTCGGAATTTTTAATACCGCTTATCAACTAAATCCGCCGCCGGGATGAAGAATCAGCAAATCGACCGGATGAAATCTGTCCATATTGCGGATTGCATTTTGTTCGGATCTGTACTATAATATACGCTGTCGGATTTTTTACCGAAAATAACGATACTCTTATCCCGAAGAAAGGAAAACACCATGCTCAAACGGCTTGCATCATGCGTGAGGGAATATAAGAAACCCACCATACTCACGCTGATTTTTATTGTCTGCGAAGTGATCATCGAGACATTCATTCCGTTCATCACCGCGGATCTGGTCAACCGGGTCAAGGCCGGCGTTGCCATGGAAGAACTGCTGAAAACCGGGCTTTTTCTGGTCTTCATGGCCTGTCTCTCCCTGTCCTGCGGCGGCATCGCGGGCTTCACCTGCGCAAAAGCCTCTGCCGGATTTGCGAAAAACCTCCGTGCCGATATTTTCCGGCGAATCCAGCGCTTCTCCTTTGAGAACATCGACAGATTCTCCTCCACGTCCCTTGTAACCAGAATGACCACCGACGTGGCAAACGTGCAGATGTCCTATATGATGATCATCCGTACGGCAGTCCGCTCCCCTCTCATGTTCATTTTCTCCGTTATCATGGCGTACTACATGGGCGGTGCACTGGCTACCTCCTTCGTCATCGTCATTCCGCTTCTGATATTCGGTCTGTTCACCGTGGCAAAGAAGGCGATGCCCGCATTCCGTGCCGTATTCCGCAAGTATGACCGTCTAAACGAGTCCATTGAGGAAAACGTCCGCGCCATGCGTGTGGTCAAGGGCTTCTCCCGTGAAGAACACGAAAAAGAAAAGTTCAATGCGGCGGCTCACGACATCTGCAACGACTTCACCAGAGCGGAACGGATTGTTGCACTCAACTCTCCACTGATGCAGATCTGTATGAATATCAACATGGTGTTCATTTTATATCTCGGTTCCAGACTGATCATCACCAATCAGGGCACCACCATCGACGTGGGTCAGATTTCCGCCATGCTCACCTACGGCATGCAGATTCTCATGTCCCTGAATATGCTGTCCATGATTTACGTCATTCTGACCATCTCCTCCGAATCCATCAAGCGTATCTGCGAGGTGCTGGCGGAAGAACCCGTACTCCGTTCCCCCGAATCCGCTGTGACCGAAGTGAAGGACGGCTCCGTGGAGTTCAGGGATGTCAGCTTCAAATATTCCGCAGAAGCCGGCAAATATGCCCTCGCCGATATTGATCTGAAGATTGAATCCGGTATGACCGTGGGCATTCTCGGCGGTACCGGTTCCTCCAAGAGTACACTGGTATCCCTTATCCCCCGTCTGTATGATGTGACCGAGGGATGCGTGAAGGTGGGCGGACGTGATGTTCGTGAATACGATCTCACCGCACTCCGGGATTCCGTTGCCGTGGTTCTGCAGAAGAATCTGCTGTTCTCCGGTACCATCAAAGAAAATCTCCGCTGGGGCAACGAACATGCTACCGACGCGGAACTGGAAGAAGCCTGCCGGCTGGCTCAGGCGGACGACTTCATCCGTTCCTTCCCCGATGGTTACGACACGAAGATCGAACAGGGCGGCACCAATGTCTCCGGCGGTCAGAAGCAGCGTCTCTGCATTGCGCGTGCCCTGCTGAAAAAGCCGAAGATCCTGATTCTGGACGACTCCACTTCTGCCGTTGATATGAAGACCGATGCCTTCATCCGTGCGGGATTCAAGTCATTCATCCCCGAAACCACGAAAATCATCATCGCTCAGCGTGTTGCCTCCGTACAGGATGCGGATCTGATCCTCGTCATGGACAACGGTAAAATCTCTGCCATGGGCAAGCATGACGAGCTTCTGAAATCCAGCGAAATCTACCGCGAAGTATACGAACAGCAGACCGGCGGAAAGGAGGACGGCAATGACTAAGAACGAAAAGCCCGCAAGACGGATCAATTTCAGAACGCTGGGCAGAGTCATCGGCAAGCTCTACGGCTATTATCCCGTTCTCGTGCCCCTGACCGTGGGATGCATCCTGTTTGCCGCCATCGTGTCCTCCATCCCTTCCCTGTTTATCCAGAACGTCATCGCGGGAATCGAAAAATGGTATCTCACCGGTGACTGGGCATCCGCTCAGAAAGAAATCATCCCCTACATCGCCATTCTCGGCGGACTGTACGTCCTCTCCCTGACCGCTACCACCACACAGACCCAGCTGATGGCATACATCACCCAGGGATTCCTTGACAAGCTGCGCTGTGAAATGTTCGACGGTATGCAGAATCTCCCCATCCGCTACTTCGACACCCACAAGCACGGCGACATCATGTCCCATTACACCAACGATATCGACACCCTCCGCCAGCTGGTTTCCCAGGCGCTCCCTTCCCTGATCCAGTGCGGATGCGTGGTCATCACTGTCTTCTGCTGCATGATGTACTTCAGCATCTGGATGACCCTCCTGCTCTGTCTGGGAGTGGTTGCCATGATCTTCGTCTCCAAGAAAGTGGGCGGCGGATCCGCGAAATACTTCGTCCGTCATCAGAAAGCCATCGGTCTGACGGAAGGCTATGTGCAGGAAATGATGAACGGTCAGAAGGTTATCAAGGTCTTCAACCACGAAGACAAGAGCATCGAAGAATTCGATAAGATCAACGAAGCCCTCTACAATGACGCTTACCGCGCACACGCTTACGCCAATATGCTCGGTCCCATCATTGCCAACATCGGCAACGTGCTGTACGTTTCCCTTGCTCTGTTCGGCGGTCTGCTCCTGCTGCTTGAGGTGCCCAATCTGTCCATCTCCGGCAAAGCACTGAGCATCAGCATCGTGGTTCCCTTCCTGAACATGGCGAAGCAGTTCACCGGCAACGTCAACCAGCTTTCCCAGCAGTTCAACGCCATCATCATGGGCTGTGCGGGCGCGGAACGTGTCTTCTCCCTGATGGATGAAGCTCCCGAAGCGGACGACGGCTATGTGACTCTGGTCAATGCAAAGATCGCATCCGACGGTACCGTGACCGAAACTTCTGAGAGAACCGGTCACTGGGCATGGAAGCATCCCCACGGTGACGGTACTGTCACCTACACCGAACTGAAGGGCGATGTCCGTCTGACCGAAGTGGACTTCGCATACGAAGAAGGCAAGACTGTCCTCCACGATGTATCCGTTTACGCCGAACCCGGTCAGAAAGTGGCGTTTGTAGGTGCAACCGGTGCGGGCAAGACCACCATCACCAATCTGATCAACCGATTCTACGATATCGCCGACGGCAAGATCCGCTACGACGGCATCA
>JAFQWY010000156.1 GCA_017407225.1 Clostridia bacterium
ATCCAGTAGTTGTCGGTGATCGTTGCGCCGTACACATGGATGACTGTGGAGATATCGTCCTTTTCGGCGAGACGGAGTGCTTTTTTGAGAAGGCGGGAGTTGGCACGATGGGAGTCGATGGCACGGGTTTCGAGCCACAGATCGGCATTGGAAATCCGTTTCAGATACAACGGAAGCAGGGATTCGTTCTGCACAGTCAGTGTGTTGTTCTGCCAGACTGCGACCAGGGTATCTCCACTGAGAATTTCATAATTTTGTTTGTCCATCGTTGTACCATCCTTCTCATTTCATTTGCACTGTAATTAGTATACCACAAGAGACGCTGACTGTCAATCAATGAATCCCATCTCATAAAAGTGCCGTTTACGGCATGTATATCACCTTGTAAAACAAACAGCCCTGCGGCTGCTTCATGGAGAAGTTTCCGCAGGGCTATTGATGTATTAAGGACACAGGAGGGCTGTCACGTTCATATACGGATCGGCAAACCGACCATGGGACCGACGAGCAGGGCAACTGCCGGGAACACCAGACAGAGGATCAATACAACAATGATGCCGGGGATCACGCCGTCTTTGGTTTCCCACCAGCCGTAATGCTTGTTGACCAGAACGGTGACATTCAGTCTGAGCACGAAGAACGTGCAGTGCAGCATCAGAACGGGCAGCATCATCAGGGACGGATTGTAACCCATGGTGATGCAGATGGGGCTGACGAGGGTCATAATCAGAACATAAATCGTGTTGACTGTAACGCAGATGTTTTCCAGTACCGCCATGATGAGGCAGGTGACCACGATGAACAGATAGGGATTGAGACCGGTGAAGATGGGAGAGAGCAGTTCGGTGAAGAGCACGGACAGACCGGTCTTGGTCAGCAGACTGCCGATGGTGCCGGCGAAGAGGATGATGAACAGAATGGTCATGGGGACGTGTTCAAACATCTTTTTCACGGGAACGCAGCCGATGACGGGGAGAACCGCAATAATCGCACAGGTCAGCGGAACGGCAGTGGAATGTCCGCCGAGAAAGAGCCATACCACCATAACGGCGGTCAGAATCAGCCAGCGGATTTCGCATCCCTGCATGGGTCCCAGTTCCTTGTACAGATTCTGGTAGTATTCCAGCGGCAGGGTGTTTTTGAAGTCGGATTTTTTCAGACCCATCCCCTTGATGTAGATCGCAAGGCAGGGAACGACCGTCAGAAGAACAGAGGGAACACCAACGGATGCGAACTGGCGGTAGGTGATGGTGTACGCACCTTCAGTGGCGGATTCGAGAATGCCGATACCGAGCAGGGCACTTGCGGAACAGCCGTTGATCAATGCCATACCGCCCAGGCAGGAACCGGTGACGATCAGAACCATCATAACACGTCCGACTCTGGATTCACCGGGTTTTTCACCCATGGTCAGAAGCAGACCGTTGACGATGCCGCTCATCATGATGATAACAGCGGTGTTGGAGATGAATGCGGACAGAAGTGCGGAGCAGAGACCGACGGCAAATACCATCATAATGGGTTTGTCATAGAATTTCCGCAGGAAGATCAGCGCAAGCCGCTTGCCGAAGGGAGTCGTTGCCGCACCTGCGGAAACCACGGACAGTGTGAACATGGAGACGAAGGACGAGGTACCTGTGCTTGTCTGGATCACGTTCCATTCCCAGAAGCCGAGGAAGAAGCCCGCAACGGGAACCATCAGCGTAGAAACAACCATATCCCACGGCTGAATCAGATAACAGAGAATCAGGGACAGGAAGACGCCCAGTGCCAGTCCCGTCTTTTCGCCGTACGCACTGAGGGGAAGCTGGGAACAGCCGATCATCAGCGCAAGGATGACAAAGGGCATGATGATCGTTTTCTTTTTGCATTTCACACCGGTGGTGAGACCGTTCCAGTCAAGGATTCCTTCACGGAGTTTTGTTTCAGGGGCATTCATGATGTATTTTTCCTTCCATTCAGGTGATTCAGTCTACGACAGGCGGCTTTTTTACCGGATCGGGATGGTTTTTGCAGCCGATGCGGAAGAATTCGCCGGTTTCCTTCTGTTTGTAAACGGGATAATTGGTTCTTCCTTCGTTGCCGATCATCAGTCCCCAGAGGGCTCGCCGTTCCTGGGGATCCATCTGGGTCATGTCTGCGTAGAAGGGAAGCTCGTACACGCCCTGCTTGATCAGCTCGGGCAGATTGGAGGGAAGCTGTGCCATGCCGCCGCGGTCGTTGGCACCCGTACTCTTCATGGGGCTGGGCCATGCTTTGTCAAAGAAATCTTCCCATTCGGTGACTTCCTTGCCGTTCTTGATGTAGGGGATCTTCTTGCCGTTGGCATCTACGATGGGACAGGGATACCATGTGTTGCTCCAGTCCCCCACACCGTACGCCGGCCAGCGGAAGGGACCGCCTGCGATACCGGTGTTGTTGCTTTCCATGAGGGTCAGCTCCGCACCGGCTTTCGCCATCATTGCCTGACCTTCGCCCACACAGTTGGAGTCCCAGTGCTTGCTTCCGCCGCCGTTGATTTCGGTGGAATGTACCCACAGTCCCTGCGGAATCCCTGTCGCCACAAGCACTGCCTTTGCCTTCCAGATATAGAATTCGCCGGTTCTCAGGCTGACGCCCGTTGCACCGATGACCGTTGCGCCCTTACCGGTTTTGCCGTCCTTTGTCAGAAGACTGGTGGCGCTGATATGTTCGAAGAACTGCACGCCCAGACGCTCGCATTCCTTTTTCATCAGCGGTTTCATCAGCGCGCCGCCTTTGAGACGGATGACGCCTGCCTGCTTGTAGTCGTATGCCACGGTCAGCTTGGTTTCGGGATCGCGGAATGCCGCACCTTCAAACTCACCGGCTTCGTCACGGATGGGGCAGCCCATCTTTTCCAGTTCCAGCAGAGCATCGTAGCTTTCCACGGCACTCATATACCGCTGATGTGCCATGGTGAATTTGCCGCCCCAGTAGGGGGTATTGAGAAAATACTGGGTTGCTTCTTCCGGCGTTACCGTGCAGAACGGTGCCCCGCAGGCTTCGTGCCAGTGGTCAACACCCGAACCGCCGGAACCGGAATAGTTCACGGGACCCTTGTCGACAAGGGCAACTCTCGCACCTCTGCCTGCCGCTTCAATGGCTGCTGCCGCACCGGCAAGTCCTCCGCCGATGATGAGAATATCGGTCTCATACCGGTTTTCTTTGCCGTAGTTGACGGGATAGGGCCACTCCATTGCGGGAGCGACATTCTGCAGATCGGTTATATTCTTGTACATAAGTCTTTCCTCCTTGAATGATCGGCTTGCTCGGGCAGACGAATCTGCTGCCTTTCCGGAAAACAGAAAACCCGCCCCAAAGCCTGTTTTGCTTTGAGACGGGTAAAATGCCATAGTATTTACTCGCGGTACCACTCAAATTGCGGAAATCCGATTCCGCCACCTCTTTGGGATCTAACAATCCCTATGCACTGACGCAGCACACTCGGGGAACCCTACGCACGCGTTTCACGCTTCAGGCGCCCAGCTCGGAAGTGTAAGGATACAGGGGTTTCACCATACCGGTTTGCACCAACCACCGGCTCTCTGCCCGGCTTCTGCCCAGTCCATTCTTCGTCTTCGCTGTTGATGGTGTATATTTTATCACTTTAAAGCGGTGTTGTCAAGTGATTTTTTAGTTTTTTTCTGCATAATTTTTAGTTTTTTCTGCATAATTTCCGTGTTTTTTGAAAGATTATTTATCCGGAGATTCCAATAACCGGCTGCCATGCCGGTCCGATGATACCGCGGAATCCTGTTTTCCGCAAGTCCTGTTTATTTTGATAATAATCCGTCAATAAACTGTCTGGCAAGTCTTGCCGATCTGCCGCCGCGCTCCAGAGCAAAGCGTTCGGCAAGCTGATCGAGTTCAGCCACAGTCATATCAAGTGCGTTTTCCTCTGCCAGATGATGTACGATGTGCAGATAGGTCTCCTTGTTCGGCTTCGAGAAGGTAATGTGGATTCCAAAGCGTTCCGACAGGGATACAAGCTCCTGCATGGTATCGTTTCGATGGATATCATCCCCTTCACGGTCGGAGAATGTTTCCCGGATGATATGGCGGCGGTTGCTTGTGGCGTAGATCACCACGTTCGGGGATTTTGCCGTAACCGAGCCTTCCAGTACCGCTTTGAGTGTATTGAAGTTATCGTCATCTTTCAAAAACGACAGATCGTCGATGAACAGAATGAATTTCAGCGGATTCTGCGACAGCTCATCGAGAACCTTTGGGATGATTTTCAGCTGATCCTTCCGGATTTCCACGATGCGCAGCCCTTCGGCAAAGAGAGCATTGACGACTGCTTTTACCGTAGAGGATTTTCCTGTTCCCGCGTCCCCCGTCAGGAGAATATTGGCGGCCGGTTTTCCTGCAAGCAAAGCAACGGTATTATCCATGACGATCTGCCGTTCACGCTCATAGTCCACGAGATCCGCGAGTGCGGTTTGGTCAGGATGCAGGACGGGTGTGATCGCGCCGTCGCCGCTGACGATGAACATACGGTTTTTCGCATAGATCCCGTACCCGTATCTGCCGATGTTTTCTGCACGGTGAAGATAAATCTCCTTCAGCCGAAGCTCCGTTGCCCGGAAATCGGGAAGAAATCCCGTATATTTCAGCGGAGCTGTCAGCGTTTCCTTATCCAGCCTTGAGACCTGCTCCAGAGTATCCAGTTCCGCTTCCAGCGCATCCTGCAGATATTTCGGAATCTTCCTGCCCGAGGCGACGGTTCTGACATATATGTTTTCGTTTCCCCAGCAAAGTTCTTTGATGTATTCGCCGAGGTCTCCGCCGTTTGCTTTGTACAGGCGTGACACAAAATCTGCGTAGCTTGCTGTGGATGGGTGCTTGATGTGGGAAAATAAGGCATCAAACACCGCATCGTCCAGCAGATCACGGAAAATACAGAGAGTAAACAGTTTATCCTTCAGTTCCTTCATATCAGTTCAGAATTGCCCCCGATGCACCGCCGGAAACCAGAGCCGCATAGCGCCTGAGATAACCGGAGAGCGGTTTGGTCTTGGGTACAAAGTTTTTCATGCGCTCGGCGAGGACTGCTTCGTCCACTTTCAGCTCGATGGTGTTTCCTGGGATGTTGATACGGATGATGTCGCCGTCCTCCACCACCCCGATCATGCCGCCGGATGCGGCTTCGGGAGTTACATGACCGATGCACGCACCACGGGTTGCACCGCTGAATCGACCGTCGGTGATGAGAGCGACGCTGTTTCCGAGTCCCATTCCCATGATCGCGGATGTGGGATTCAGCATTTCACGCATACCGGGGCCGCCTTTCGGACCTTCGTATCGGATAACCACCACGTCACCGGCAACGATTTTGCCTGCATTGATGGCCGTCTGCGCTTCTTCCTCGGAATCAAATACCTTGGCAGGACCTTCGTGCACCAGCATTTCGGGAAGCACCGCGGAGCGCTTGACCACACTTCCTTCGGGGGCAAGGTTTCCCTTGAGCACCGCAATTCCTCCGGTTTCGCTGTACGGATTCTCAATCGGACGGATGACAGTGGGATCAAGATTGACGCAGCCCGCGATGTTTTCTCCGATGGTTCTGCCTGTGACCGTCATGCAGTCGGTATAGAGTAGACCTTTTTTCGTCAGCTCGTTCATCACAGCATACACGCCGCCCGCCTCATTAAGATTTTCCATGTAGGTACGTCCTGCGGGCGCGAGATGGCAGAGGTTCGGCGTTTTCGCGCTGATCTCATTGGCGATATCCAGATTCAGCTCCACTCCGCATTCGTGAGCGATGGCGGGAAGATGAAGCATACTGTTGGTGGAACAGCCCAGTGCCATATCTACGGTCAGGGCGTTCATGAGTGCTTCTTTGGTCATGATGTCGCGGGGGCAGATGTTTTTGCAGACCAGTTCCATCACTGCCATGCCCGCGTGCTTGGCAAGCTCAATGCGGGCGGAATACACGGCGGGGATCGTACCGTTTCCGCGAAGTCCCATGCCGAGTGCCTCGGTCAGGCAGTTCATGGAGTTTGCCGTGTACATACCCGAGCAGGAACCGCAGGTGGGGCAGGTTTTGCATTCGTATTCGTAGAGTTTTTCATCGGTGATTCTGCCCGCATTATAGGCACCGACCGCCTCAAACATGGAGGAAAGGCTGGTCTTTTTGCCTTCTACTCTGCCTGCGAGCATGGGTCCGCCGCTGACGAACACGGTGGGAATATTCACTCTTGCCGCCGCCATCAGGAGTCCCGGTACGTTCTTGTCGCAGTTCGGCACCATGACAAGCCCGTCAAACCCGTGGGCAAGCGCCATGGCCTCCGTGGAATCAGCGATCAGATCACGGGTCACAAGGGAGTATTTCATACCCGTGTGTCCCATAGCGATCCCGTCACAGACGGCGATTGCCGGGAATACGATGGGCGTACCGCCCGCCATGGCAACGCCGAGCTTGACAGCGTCCACGATCTTGTCGATATTCATGTGTCCGGGTACGATTTCGTTGTGTGAGCTGACAATCCCGATGAGCGGGCGTTTTTGTTCTTCTTCGGTCAGACCGAGTGCGTGAAACAGACTGCGGTGAGGGGCGTTCTGAACACCGGTTACGACATTTTCCTTTGACATATCAGGAACCTCCGTTTAAT
>JAFQWY010000157.1 GCA_017407225.1 Clostridia bacterium
GCGGAAAACGTGAAGGAATCCTATCCCGATGAATATCAGCTCTATCAGCATCTGCGGATCCAGTCCATTTTAGCGGTTCCGGTGACACCACGGCCGCAGGGATTTTTCGTTGTCCGCAATCCGCGAAGGAAAAATTGACCGTTTTTCATCTGAAATGACTTGAGATTATGTTACGTGACTTTTGCGTGAGGGGTTGCGTGAGAATTGCGTGACCGTTTAGATGACCATTTACATGACCTTCGCCAGTTAGACTGGAAGGGCAAAAAGCAATTTGCCTTGAAAGAATAACTTGCGGAGATTTTATTTTGACTCCCACTGTTTACCTATGGGCGGCAGCTTTTGCATTCATTTGTGAAAGCTGCCGTCCTTTTTTATATCCGTGTGGCAGACCGCTGTCGCACGATACCCGTGACCTCCGAATTTTTGATTTTACCCAAATTTCAAAAATTCACAGGAGATCACAAAATGGAAAAGGAAATCTATACCCTCAAGGTTTATAACACTCTGACCAAGCAGTATGAAGATGTTGTTGTTACGAAAAAGGTGTACGATACATACCGTCGGACTGAATGGAATATCAAGGACAACGACGAGAGTTTTTACGATCATGAGATTCAGATCAGTGGTCTGATCGGTGGTGAGAACGAAAATTACGAAAACTTTCATGAGTTTGTTGACGAAGAAGAAACACCTGAAAACATCACAGGCTCGAAACCCGCAAGCAGGAAAGCAGCCGGTTCCTTGGTTCGTGAGATTAACGCAGAGGGTCCACCTGTTCCCATTCCTGAACACCGCATTTACAAGTAAATGCTAAGTTAAGCTCTGTCGTGCCGACAATACTTGCATGGTGACGTGCCGGGAAGATAGGTATTCGCGAACAATAGTTTTTCAAGACAGCATCTCAATCATTTGGGGTGCTTTTTGTTTTTCATGTGCGGTTCAGCGCCTTCACCGGTTTCTCTTCATTGCCCTGTAAGCAGACGGCGTTGTCTGTGTCAGTTCCTTGAAATTTCTGTTGAAAGAACAGAGGGAATTATAGCCGCATTCATAGGAGATGCGGGAAATCTCAATGTCTGTGGCTGTCAGAAGATGCTTTGCATGTGAAATCCGGTATTCATTCAGAACAGTACGAAAGGTTGTGTTCAGGTTTTTCTGAAGAAGCGTGGACAGATAGTGATAGTCATATCCGATTTTTGCGGCAATATCCTGCATTCGGATATCTTCTGCATAATGCTCGGCGATGAACCCGAGAATTGCTTCGATCTGCTGGGAACCGACGGTGCGTGAGGGAAGATAAGAACTGCAGCTACGGGAAAATAGATCGATAATCTCATACAGATAGGATTTCAGCAGGTAACGGGAACCGTCAAAGCCGGAGATGCGGCTGATGATATCCGGATCCGGAATAGGAAATACCGGGTGTTCGGCAGCCGTGTCCCGGATCAGACGATAAAACTCGTTGACCAGATCGTTCTCGAAAATGCAGAGATAGGTTCGGTTGTCCGTCCATTGGGATTCTGCGTAATGGATCTGGTTCGGAAAGATAAGGACAGCGTGGCCTGCATCCACTGTATGCTCAGTCCCGTTGATCTCACATCGGAAGGTGCCTTCAAATACATAAATCATTTCAAAGCTGTTGTGCAGATGCCGGTAGAATTCCAGATTGGTGTTATGCTGATGGTAGATGCCGCCGGACGGATTGACGCGGTTTGATTCGTAAATTAACATGATGATCTCCGAATAACAAAATTTATGATTATATTATAACACGGAATGATAGGCAAGCACAAGGGTTCTTGTTGTATAATAAAACTGATTCATAATATTTTCTGAAAGGAATCAGTCATGCATAACATAACAGTGAACAATCATGAAATCCTGGTCATGCGTGCAGGTGAGCTGATCCGAATCACCGCCTGCGGCAGAAACGCCATCCGGTTTCAGGCATTCCCGGACTGTGCAGTTATCGACACGGACTACAATCTGATGCCTCAGCCTGCAGAAGCCGTGATCAATGAGGAACATCACCGGATCACCATGCGCTGCGGTACGCTTGCAGTGACCGTGGACGGCGGCGGAAATGTATCGTTCCGGAACAATGACCGTGTGATTCTCGCGGAAAAGCCCGAGCACACCTTCGGCGGAAGAAGCAGAAGATTTGGTAAACAAGGGACATCAGTCCTGGACGGCGGATATCAGCTTCTGGCCCCACGACAATGAGCGCTTTTTCGGTATGGGTCACAGCTGGGACAACGAATTCGACCTGAAGGGCACCGTAATTGACCTCAAGCACATCAACGCAAAATGCACCGTGCCCTATGTGTATTCCTCTCTCGGTTACGGTTTTCTCTGGAATGTGCCTTCCATCGGCCGTGTAGACTTTGCGAAAAACAAGACCAGATGGCACAGCGACTGCTGTCAGGCAATCGACTATGTGGTCATCGGCGGATCTCCGGCTGAAACCTGCGAAACGCTGGCGGATCTGACCGGACACGCCCCTGTGATGCCTCACTGGGCAACCGGATTCTGGCAGTGCAGACTGCGCTACGAAAGCCAGGAGGAGATTCTCGCCGTTCACCGGAAATACCGCGAGCTGGGAATTCCGCTGTCAGCCATTATCGTGGACTATTTCCACTGGACGGAGCAGGGGGACTACAAATTCGATCCTAAATACTGGCCCGATGTGAAGGCAATGGCGGACGAAATCCACGAAACCGGAACCAAGCTGATCGTTTCCATGTGGCCCACCATCAACGAAAAGAGCGAAAACTACCGCCATATGGTGAACAGCAATATGCTCATCCGCACGTCCCGCGGATCGGACAGACTGTTTGACTTCTACGGATGGCAGGCGCAGATCGACGTTTCCAATCCCGCAACCCGTGAGTATGTGTGGAGCAGGCTGAAAGAAAACTACGCGGACAAGGGTGTGGACGCCTTCTGGTTCGATGTTTCCGAATCGGAAATCTGGCCGGAGCACTACGACAACCTGATCACCAGCCGGGGACGTGGCGAAATGACTGCGCTGATGTATCCCTACGACTACGCACAGCTGGTATACGACGGTCAGAAGGCCATGGGACGGGACGAGATCGTGACCCTGATCCGCGGAGCCTATCTGGGAAGCCAGAAGTACGCAGCGCTGGTATGGTCCGGGGATATTCCGTCCACGTTCGAGAGCCTGCAGCATCAGGTCAATGCCGGTCTGAACATGGCGATGTGCGGAATTCCGTGGTGGAACACCGACATCGGCGGATTCTACGGCGGCGATACCCGGAGCGACTACTTCCGTGAACTGATCGTACGCTGGTTCCAGTTCGGACTGTTCTGTCCCGTCATGCGGCTTCACGGTACCCGTATCCGTCATAATCAGCCCAGCGGTGTCATCGAACCCAGCGGCGCCCCCAACGAAATCTGGAGCTTCGGCGAGCGGAACTTTGAAATTCTCAAGAATATCCTGAGAATCCGTGAAAATCTCCGTCCCTACATCGGCGAACAGATGAAGACGGCATCCGAAAAGGGCTGGCCCGTAATGCGCCCCATGTTCTTTGCTTATCCGGAAGACGAAATCTGCTGGACGCTGAACGATCAGTATATGTTCGGCGACGATATTCTCTTCGCTCCCATCATGGAACAGGGATCCACGTCGAGAACGGTATACCTCCCCGCGGGAGACTGGATTCTTGCAAAGGACGGCAGGGAATACACCGGCGGTACGCACGAGATCCACGCGGAAATCGATGAATTCATTGCGTTTGTCAGAAAGGGCGCACCTGTTCTGGACTGCCTCCGTTAACAGTACGATTGCTTGAAAAAACCATACAGCGGATCTTTTCGGATCTGTTGTATGGTTTTTCGTATTATCGTCAGAATTCGGGAACGATCACCGCTTCACCGTTCTTCATGGCGGATTCATGGGCGCAGATGCCGGCCGCGGTGATGTTGGCACCCAGAACCTCGTCAATCCAGGGCTTCCGTTCTTCGATGCAGCTGCGCACGAATTCATGCACCAGATGGGCATGGGAGCCGTGATGGCCTGCACCGGCACCCTTTTTCAGGGATTCCTGCGGATTGAGGGGATCGTAATTGCCGCCTACGGTGAAGTGCCACAGTTGTTCGGGCAGATCTTCGTAGTGGTTGGGCATGGGAGTCACTTTCACATCGCTCCAGCCGCCCCGCTTGCCTTCCTGTGCCGGATGGAACGTGGTAATGTAAGGATCGCTTCCGTCAGCAAAGCCCCATTCGAAGCAGGCGTCGGAGCCGTAAACGAACATACCTTCCTGATATACCCGGGCACATTCAAAGAGGGAGCGGGTTGCCTCACCCTTGATGCCGCTTTCAAACTCGAACAGCGCGGATTCCACCGGGAACGGGTTGCCGTACTGCTCGTGGAGCCATTCTTCCATGGTACCGGAGCCAAAGCAGTTGACACGGCAGATCCGGGATCCGGACAGTGCCACCATGGGAGCGATGGCATGGGTACCGTACCACATGGGCGGCAGACCCATCCAGTAGTCCGGCCAGTTTGCCATATCCTGATAGTGGGATCCGCGGAAGAACTGGATCTTGCCGAATCTGCCTTCTTCCTTCATTTTTGCGGCATAGAAATACTGATAGGTGTAGAGAGTGGTTTCCATCATCATGTAATTCTTACCGGATTTCCGCTTGGCTTCCACGATGCGGCGGATGTCCTCCAGGGAAGTCGCCATGGGAACGGTGCAGGCACAGTGCTTGCCGGATTCCAGAACCGCCACAGTCTGATCTGCGTGGAGGGGAATGGGCGTTACCAGATGCACCGCGTCGATGGAGGGATCGGCAAGGATTGCCTCAAAGCTGTCCGCGATCTTTGCACCTCCGATGTGATCGGAAACTCTTGCGGAGATTTCCGGTCTGGTATCGAACAGGATAAGCTCGCCGATATCCGGATGTTCCTTGTAGATTCCGGCAAACGCTCCGCCGAAACCCAGACCCACCAGAGCTACATTCAGTTTTTTCATGATATTCTGCTCCTTTACTGATGATTCTGTTTGACTTTATGTCCGTATTTATGATATAATGAAAACGAGAAAAAGAAAATGTAAAAAACGGAAATGATTTGTAAAAACAGGAGGCTGTGTGCTGATCAATTATCTGAATTTGGCGGAAAAAAGGAAAATCCAGACCTGCAACTTCAATCAGCACATCGGGAGCCGGCATCCCAACCGGATCATGGAGGTTCACGATCTTGTTTGCATCAAGGAAGGAACATGGCAGATTTCACAGGACGGTGAGGATTATACGGTTTCTGCGGGGGACGTGATCCTGCTGCAGAGCGGACATCACCACTACGGCAGAATTTCCTGCGAATCGGCGGTGAAGACCGGTTATGTCCATTTTTTCCCCTGTTCCGGTGATCTGGTGACGGAGGAAGGGGAGTATCCGGGATTTTCGTTTCCCATGGTGGTGCACTGCGGAACGGATCCGACGGTTGAAAAGTATTTTGAGCGGATGATCCGGGCGTTCTGGGCAGACGACCCCTTTGAGAAAATGAAGGCATCGGCGTTTCTGGATCTGATTCTTTGTGAGCTGAGTGCACTCAGCAGGCAGAATGGGAACAGCCGAAGGGATGTTTCGCCGGCGGATGAAATCAAGTCGCTGATCCGGCATAATCCCCAGAGATTTCTCTCCAATCAGGAGCTGGCGGATGCGCTGGGCTGCTCGGTACGTACGGTCACGGGGAAATTCCGTGAGAGCACCGGCGTTACCATTCATGCGTGGCAGATGGAGCTGAAATGCAGAATGGCCGATGAGCTGATCCAGCACGAACCCACCGTGACTCTGAAGGAAGTGGCGGCAACCTATGGATTCTATGACGAATACCACTTCGGAAAATGCTTCAAAAAGGTGATGGGGCGTTCTCCGAAAAAGGCAAAATAACCCCGGCATGATGTGAGACGATACAACTGAAAACATTGGAACGGAGGAGTGTTATGAATCGGAAAATCGACAAAAACTATTTTGCATCCGCGCGTGTGGGCTTGTTTACCCATTATACCTATCCCACATACGCGGAAGGCAAGGGAACCAATTATGGCGGAACGGCTTATTCCCGGACGGATCTGAGAACGGCGCATTCTGCGGAAGAGGCGGCTGCACTGTTTGATGGGGAAAAATTCGCCCGTACCGCACACGATCTGGGAGCGGAATATGTGGTGTTTACCGCAGCCCATGCCGGATTCAATCTGCTGTTTCCGTCTGTTACAATGGCGGAGACGGGATGCACCCACAAATGCACGGAATCATCCGATGGAATCCGGAAACTTCTGGACGGACTTGCGCCTTACGGAATTCCGCTGGTACTGTATCTGCCGCCCAATGACGACCATGACATCGTCAACGAGGATCTGCAGAAAATGGGGTGGTACGGGAATCCGGAAGGAAGAACGGAGTTCCTCATCCGTTTGATCCGGGAGATTTACGATCGTTACGGCAAGGGAATCGCCGGATTCTGGTTTGATCAGGGAGGACCTGACAGACGTGTGTGCGATACGGTACGTGAGTGCAATCCCGATGCTGTGGTGTTCATCAATACGGGAGTTACGGCGAATACGGTACTGCATCCCAATTCCGACTTCATTGTGTCCGAATATTACGGTTCCATCGAAGGCTGCGACAGCGATACACTGCCCGTGCATTATTCGCAGGTAAACCGGCAGATCGGAAACTGGTATGCGGTGGGCGGAAAAGCCCCGACGGACAGCCGCAACCTCTATCGGTATACCGTCCGTACCATCGCCGTGGAAGGACAGTACAACTGCGGAATTGCCTGGTCGTGCGGCCCCTATCTGAATCAGACATGGGAAGACGGTGTGCAGGAGCTTCTGACGGAGCTTGGCGGTCTTCTCAGAGCCCATGACGGGATCTACGGAACCGTACCCGGCAGAGCCTATCCGGAAGCTCCCGATTCCGTGCTGACAAAGGATCAGTGGGGAGTATCCACCGAATCTCCGGACGGGCAGACGTTGTATCTTCATGTGCTCAACCGCCCGGCAGATGGTGTGCTGAGACTGGATCCGCCTGCGGACGGAAGAAAATTCACCCGGGCGAATTTCGGGGATCGGGAACTGAGTTTCGTGCTGACAGAACATGGTTACGAGATTGTCCTGCCTCTGGAAGATGACGGAATCGACACGGTAATCCGTCTGAGATAGACGGCTGCGGATGATAGACATGGGAGGGAAACTATGAAACTGACAAATCCGAATGCATCCCGGGAAGCGGTAATGCTGTTTGAGAAAATTGCCGCACTGGACGGAAAGATTCTCAGCGGACAGCAGGAGTCCACCTGGATGGGAAGCGAGGACTTTGAATTCGACTATATTTTTGAGAAAACCGGAAAATATCCCGCCGTACGCGGACTGGATTACATGAACGATGATTTCAAAGGCGTTAACCGGAGAGCAGTGAAGTGGCATGAGCGCGGCGGTATGGTTTCTGTGTGCTGGCACTGCGGCTGTGATTTTTCCGGCAGCTGGAGCGAATGCATGAACACAGTGATTCCGGACTGGGAACGCGCTCTGACGGAAGGAACGGAGGAGAATTCCGTCCTGATCCGTGGGATGGATAAAGCGGCAGCGGCTCTGACAGAACTGCGTGACCGGAAGATCCCGGTGCTGTGGCGTCCTTTCCATGAATTTGACGGCGGATGGTTCTGGTGGGGAAAGGGCGGTGCCGGCCATTTCCGCAGACTGTGGCAGATGATGTACCAAAGATACACGGAGCACTGGCATCTGGATAACCTGATCTGGGTGCTGGGCTGGAGCCAGAACGGCAAAAACTACGGCGACTGGTATCCCGGAGACGATGTGGTGGACATTGCAGGGGCGGATTCCTATTATGACGGAGCCAATCCGAATCTGTGGAACGCAGTGCTGGAGGTTACCGGTGAGAGAAAACCGGTCTGCTTCCACGAATGCGGAAAAATCCCCACGCCGGAGGAGCTGCGGAATGCCGGGACGGGCTGGAAATGGTTCCTCACATGGCATACGGAACACATCCTGAAGCATAACGATCCGGAGGTTCTTCGGGAGATTTACAACGATCCCATGGTGCTGACGCTGGATCGGATACAGGACTGACGGCATCTATTGAAAAGAGCGTAATTCTGCGCTCTTTTTTCTATTTTCGGAAATTCCGATGCAATTTACAGAATTACCGCAGAAAAACGCCGCCGGATGTGGTATAATAAAACATTATGTATCATCGGAAGGAGTCCCTATGAATCAGATCATCGGAATCCTTGCCCACGTGGACGCGGGAAAAACAACCCTGTCCGAGGCACTTCTCTATACCACCGGAAGAATCAAAAAGCTGGGGCGCGTGGACTGGCGGAATACCTACCTTGACACCCATGAGCTGGAGCGTGAGAGGGGAATCACCATCTTCTCCAAGCAGGCGCGGCTGACTTACGGCGACATGAATATTACGCTTCTCGACACCCCCGGGCACGTGGACTTTTCCGCGGAAACCGAGCGGGTGCTGTCGGTGCTGGATTATGCTGTTCTGGTGATCAGCGGATCGGAGGGGGTACAGGCTCATACGGAAACCCTGTGGCATCTTCTGGAGCGGTACTCGGTGCCAACCTTTGTTTTTGTTACCAAAATGGATCTGACCGGGGCGGACGAGGGCGCGGTTATGGCGGATCTCTGTTCCCATCTGAATTCGGGATGCGTGGATTTTTCCGCCGATGAGGAACAGCGCAGTGAGCAGATTGCCATGTGCGACGAGGCACTGCTGGAAACTTATATGGAAACCGGAGAAGTGGACGATGGCAGTACCGCACGGCTGATCCGGGAGCGGAAGCTGTTTCCCGTATTCTTCGGAAGCGGTCTGCGCCTTGACGGAATCCAGACCTTCCTCGATGCCCTGGAACGGCTGACGCTGGAGAAGCCCGGACGGGAAGAATTCGCCGCACGGGTATACAAAATCGGCCATGATCCCCAGGGCGGACGTCTGACCTATCTGAAAGTCACCGGCGGATGCCTGAACGTGCGTCAGACCCTGACCTATACAGTGGGGGACGAGGAACGATCGGAAAAGGTGAACCAGATCCGACTGTATTCCGGAGCAAAGTTTGATACGGCAGAGACGGTGCGTGCCGGGGAAGTCTGCTGTGTGACAGGGCTTTCCGGAACCTACGCAGGGCAGGGACTTGGCGCGGAGCAGTCTGCCGGATCCCCCTGTCTGGAACCGGTGCTGAACTACCGGATCAAACTGCCCAGGGATGTGGATCCTCAGACCATGCTGGCGAAACTCCGTGAACTTGAGGAAGAGGAGCCCCTCCTCCATGTGGTGTGGAACGAACGGTTCTCGGAGATTCATGCGCAGGTCATGGGCGAAGTGCAGACGGAGATTCTGGTTGCCCTGATTTCCGAGCGGTACGGTGTGAACGTGGAATTTGACGAAGGACGGATCCTCTACCGGGAAACGGTGACGGCGGCTGCGGAAGGCGTGGGGCATTTTGAACCTCTCAGACACTATGCCGAGGTGCATCTGATGCTGGAACCGCTGGAAAGAGGTGCAGGACTGGTGTTCGACACGGTCTGCAGTGAGAATTTCCTGGATCGGAACTGGCAGAGACTGATTCTGACCCATCTGGAAGAAAAACAGCATCTGGGTGTGCTGACCGGCTCCCCCATCACGGATATGAAAATCACATTGGTGACGGGACGGGCTCATCTGAAGCATACCGTGGGAGGCGATTTCCGGGAATCCACCTACCGTGCGGTCCGTCAGGGACTGATGCAGCTGCGGGAGGCGGGGAAGTGCGTGCTTCTGGAACCCTACTATACCTTCCGTCTGGAACTTCCCGGTGAATGTGTGGGGCGCGCCATTTCCGACATCGTGGCAAGATCCGGCTCCTTTGACGAGCACGAAGCGGAGATCGGCACATCGGTGCTGGTGGGACGGGCACCCGTGTCCGCCATCGGGGATTATGCCCGTGAGGTGGCGGCATATACCCACGGCAAGGGACGGTTCTCCTGCCGCGTGGAAGGGTATTTTCCCTGCCACAATACGGAAGAAGTCCTGGCGCAGTTCGGGTATAATCCGGAATCCGACATGGACAACACCCCGGACTCCGTCTTCTGCTCCCATGGCGCAGGCGTGATCGTACCGTGGAATGCGGTGCATCAGTACCAGCATCTGGAGAGCATGAAAATCCGGAACGACGACGTGCTGGATCTGCTGGAAGTGCCTCCGGAACCGGCGGTGATTCAGCGGAATCTGAATATCGACGAAAAAGAACTGGAAGCCATTATGGAGAGGGAATTCGGTCCCATCCGCCGGAAGATCTACGGAGAAGCCAAACAGGCTGTGATGGCGGACGGACGGGCCATCAAGCATAAGAAATCCCTGTACATCGTAGACGGATACAACGTGATTTTCGCGTGGGATGAGCTTGCCGAGCTGGCGGAGGTAGATCTGGAAGGAGCGCGGAACCAGCTTCTGGATGTTCTCGCCAACTATCAGGCTTACACCAAGCGGGACATGATCGTGGTGTTCGATGCCTACAACGTGAAGGGGGCCGTGGAACGGAAATTCGATTATCACGGACTTCATGTGGTCTACACCAAGGAAGGGGAGCTGGGCGACACCTACATCGAACGGCTGACCTATGAAATCGGACGGGACCATTCGGTTCGGGTAGTGACCTCCGACGGCATGATCCAGCTGCAGGCGGTGAAATCCGGTGTTCTGCGGCTTTCAGCCAGAGAGTTCCACGACGAGGTGATCTCCGTCAACCGTGAAATCGGCGAAATCCTGAAAAAGCTTCAGAAAGAAGCGGAATAAAACAATACTCCGGTGCATAGATTAAAGCAAATCAATGGCATCGGAGTGTTTTTATGCTGGTTACCATGGAGTACAGCCGTGAGCAGGCTGTGGAGTATGCCCGGCGGTGGGCGCTGAGACGGAATCCTTTGTTTGAAAATTACGCGGGAATCGGCGGGGACTGCACCAATTTTGTGTCCCAGAGCATCTACGCCGGCTCCTGTGTCATGAATTATACGGATACCTTCGGGTGGTACTATATCTCCCCCGCAGACCGTGCACCTGCGTGGACGGGTGTTCAGTTTCTGTACAATTTTCTCACATCCAACGAAGGAGTGGGACCGTTTGCTTCGGATACGGATCCGGGACTCCTGGAGCTGGGGGATGTGGTTCAGCTGGCCAATGAGGAGGGCGTGTTCTACCACAGTCTTCTTGTCACCGGATTTGATGAAACCGGGTATCTGATATCCGCCCATTCCAATGATGCCATCGACCGTCCCCTGAGCAGCTACACCTATGCGGATGCCAGATTCCTGCATATCGAAGGCGTGCGGATGCAGATTCCGGAACGGTACCGTCCGTCCTGTTTCGCGGATTTTATCAGCGGCAGACGGATCTGAATTTTTCAAAACACCTTGACAAATACCATGGCCTGCGTTATAATATATAAGATAACAATACGCAGGGTTATCGAAGCGGTCATAACGAGGCGGTCTTGAAAACCGTTTGGGAGCAATCCCACGTGGGTTCGAATCCCACACCCTGCGGATCTGGGGTTGAAATGTATGTTTCAATCCCTTTTTTATGCTTTTGACCCTATTCTTCAGCTGAGGGGGCCAGAGCGTTTACAATGGTGCCCTGCGCTGACCGTGCGAAGCTCCTACTGACATTTTCGGAACAATGATTTTTCCGCCCATCTTGATGCTGGACAGCTTGCCGTTCTTAATCAGGTCATAGACTTTATTCTTTCCGATCCGGAGAATTTTTGCCGCTTCGGTTACGGTCAGAACTGCTCAACCTGAAGAGATTGAATCATCTGCTCACATTCTGCCAGCTTACGTTCATATTCCTGTTTCATACTTATGTATGTCTGATGTTCTTCTGCGGTAAGGATCACAAAATCATTTCCAAGCAGCAAAGCAGCAAGTTTATTCTTGATTTTTTTCCAATACTCACAATACGTTCTTCCACTCCATAGCAATACAAGTTACTGGCAAGCGATAAAGAAATCGGTATTTCTATGTCATAACTCATTATTCAATCCTATAAAATCTGCATCCTGAAATCAGCCCGCACCGCCGATTTCAACCAGATATACCGAACCGTCAAATCCGCTGAGATTCACGGAGAACACCCGATCCATACCCGTTCCGTCGGTGTAGGAAATGCCATAGAACGGAATGGTTTCCGGCAGACTCATCTTCACGGCAAGTCCCTTGTCCGGTGTCAGCTCTCCATAGGTATACAGCTCCTCAAAGAAGAATGAGACATATCCGTCATCCGTGATTTCGTTCAGAGTCAGGGCGAGCACCTTGAAATTCCGCACGGCAGCGTCGGTCGTGAACACCACCTCCACAGCATAGTCCGCATCGTCCGCTGCAAAAGAGTCGTATTCGCCGGTGTAGTCATTGCCGTACACAGCGGATACCGTGGGATTTTCCGCATAATCGGGCTTTTGTACACCGCCGTATTCCGCAAAAGTGGTCAGATCCAGCACTTTCCGCTGCTTTGCCAGTTTCTCTTCCATCTCCCAGAATTCATCAAGGGGCATGGACAGCTCTTCCGACACAGCAGGATCCATCTCGCCCACGGTATTATGCCAGCAGCGGATATCCTCGAAGTTTCCGTCTTTTTCGTGTGTAAACCAGC
>JAFQWY010000158.1 GCA_017407225.1 Clostridia bacterium
GCATGACACCGTAGTTGAAGAGCTTCTTGAATTCTTCGCGGTAGAGGCGGTTGCGTTCCTCATCCGGGAACTGTTCCAGCAGAAACAGGGAACAGCCGAACTTGAATTCGTGACGCGCCAGCTTTACTTTTACGGGTACGCCGGCTGCCGGTTTTCCTTCTGCGTCGAGAACCTTGACGGCGAACAGTCCCTTGCGGTGTGTTTCGATGCCGCGTTCGATCATGCGATCCGTGTAGGGGGACAGCTTGTCAAATTGAGCGATGAGATCTCTGCGATTCATGGGAACCTCCTGTGATAATTGATGAGATCGATATCCTGATGTGTTCATTATATCACTGCGGAGTGCTGTTTACAAGATCGCCCTGTTAAAACAACAAGAACATTGCGCTTAATGTTCTTGTCGCTTTTCTGAAAGAATATTGCATAACCTCAATATACTTGCTACAATATTCACAATGAAATATCTGTACAGTTTCATAATATCAAGCAAAGGAGACCATGCGGAGGAGTATGATTCATCCCGTGTCGCGGTAGATTCTGATGGAAAACAAATTAACCCTACTGACAAGACAAATAACTGCCGACCTGAAAGCAGGAAAATTCGGAGAATCAGGTGAGTTCTTTCTGACAAACCGTCAGCTTTCGGCGGATTACGGCATTTCCATCAACAGTGCCTGCAAAATCATGACGGAGCTGATCCGGCTGCGGCTGATCCGGCTTCACGGGAAGCGGTATTATATTACGACCGGATATGCTTCCCGTCATACACCTTACGGAAAACTGCTGGCAGAGAACCGTCGTAAGCTTCTTGGCATGATTGTGAACAAAATCGATCACCCGTTCTTTGCGGCATTGACGAAAGAATTATGCAAAGCCGCTGCAGATAACGGATATACACTCCTCGTGTCAAGCAGCAGCAACCGGGTGCTCAGGGAGGCTGAGATCATCGATGAATTCATTTCACTGGGTGTTTCCGGAATTTTCGCCTGTCCCGGGATCGATCAGGATCTGCTGAATCTGTATGCGCTGTGTCCGCTGCCGGTTGTATCACTGGGGCGGGATCTGGGAATACCGAATTGCGATGCTGTTCTGGTGAACAACTATTCGGCAGGAAGTCAGGTTGCGGATCATCTGCGAAAGATAGGATGTACCGATTTCGCTTATGTTGGGATCCAGAAGTATCTTGAGACGGATCCGCGGCGTTCAGGCTACACGGACCGTCTGCATGAGTTCGGATGCGATCTTCCCAAGGAAAATATTTTTGAAGTGGATTATCAGCACGATAATTACATGGATATGGAAGCTGTTTCAATCAAAGTGTCCGGTCTTCTCAAATGTATGAGCGGTTCCGAAAAGCTGGGTATCTTCTGCTATAACGATCTTCTCGCCGTTGCCACTCTCCAGAGGATCAAACAGTACAGCAGAACCGCCTCGAAAATTTACCGGATTCCGGAGGATGTGGCAATTGTCGGATTTGACGATCTTCCCATAGCTTCCATTATCACACCCGCTCTCACTACGGTTTCTTACCGGTATGGCTCGATCACAGGTCAGGCATTATCCGTTATGCTGGATTACATCAGCAATCCCGGACACAGAACCGGCAAGTATGAAATCTTTTCCTCTCTGTGCATCCGTGAGACGACCATGAAAGTCATAAAATGTGACACCAAACATTAAATATATAAGGAGTTCTGAGTCATGAGACCATCTGCGAAAGATCTGAAAATTACCGATATCCGGTTTGCGGACATAGACGGACTACCCAAACACATGATCCTTCTGAAAATTTATACCAACAGCGATATTGTAGGGTATGGCGAAGTGAGGGATGCTTCCAGTGCCACCTATGCCATGATGCTGAAAGGGCGTCTGCTTGGGGAGAATCCGCTGAATATTGATAAGCTGTTTCAGCGCATCAAACAGTTCGGCGGACATTCCCGTCAGGGCGGTGGTGTATCCGGTATTGAAGTAGCTCTCTGGGATATCGCCGGCAAATACTACGGTGTTCCGGTTTATCAGCTTCTTGGAGGGCAGTACCGTGATAAAATCCGGATTTACTGTGACACCGATGTAGAAGGGAAGCATACCGGACGGGACATGGGCAAGGCTCTGAAGCGCCGGATGGAAGATGGATTTACATATCTGAAAATGGATCTGGGCATCGAGCTTCTGTTTGATGAGCCGGGAACACTGAACGCACCTGCAGGATTTCTGGACGAGCTGAAAACCTATTCCATGAAAGCCATCAGCCACCAGTCCGGTTCCATTGACAAATCCCTGATGTACGGAAAGAATTACGAAATTTTCACGATTCCCCATCACGCCACCGGAATCCATATCACAGAAAAAGGTCTGGATTACCTTGAAAATTATGTTAAGGAAGTGCGAGAGGAAATCGGATACGAAATCCCTCTGGCCATTGACCACATCGGTCATGTCGCCGTGGAGGATGCGATCCGTTTTGCCGGACGCCTGGAAAAGTACAATATCGCCTGGATGGAGGACATTGCTCCCTGGATGATGACCGGACATCTCAGAAAATTTGCTGAGAATTCCTGTGTACCGCTGGGAACGGGTGAAGATATCTACCTGGCAGAAAACTTCAGATCAGTGCTGGAGGCCGGAGTAAATCTGGTGCATCCGGATGTCCTGACCATCGGTGGACTGGGAGAAATCAAAAAACTCGGAGATCTGTGCGAAACATACGGTGCTGCGCTGGCGCTGCATATGGCGGAAAGTCCCATAGGATTTATGGCGGCAGTTCATGCAGCGGCTGCGCTGAAAAATGTGCTCTGCGTGGAATTCCACTCCGTGGATCATCCGGAATGGTATACACTTTCGGTGCCGGAAATCAGGCTGGACAACGGATTCATGGCGGTTCCGGATACTCCCGGCCTCGGTATTGAATACCTGAACGAAGAACTGATTGAGAAATTCCACAAAAAAGACTGTCCCGCCCCCTGGAGCGATACTTCGCACTGGAACGGCGAATGGTCAAACGATAGAATCTGGTCATAACAGGAGGTAGATTATGCTGCATTTCAACTCCCGGGAAGATATCATTGCACTCACTCCACACTGGAAAGGCGAACGTTTTCCGGATGGCAGACCCAGAGTACCGGATCGGTATCTGGAAGCCATGCGCGGAATGACGCTGGAGGAACTCTGGAAGCCCATCTTCGTAAAGGGCTACGAAAGCCAGTTTGAGGGGGATCTCCGCACTCTGCATGATGACGGCAGAAAACTGATCGGCCGTGCTGTAACAGCATCATTTGTGCCTGCCAGACCTGATCTTCATGAAGTAATGTTCGCGGTCGGTAATGCGGAAGGACGTAAAGGAAACTATAACCAGTGGGTCATCGATAGTCTCACGGAAGGGGACGTTGTGGTGGCTGATATGTACGACAAGATTTATAAAGGTACGTTCATCGGCGGTAATCTGACTACAGCTATCAAGACACGCACTAAAAATGGCGGTGCGGTCATCTGGGGCGGAATACGCGATACAGAGCAGATGAAGGCTGTTGAGGATGTTCAGGTATATTATCGCGGCATCGATCCCACCCCCATTCGTGATTTCATCATGAAGGATTTTAACAGCATTACCCGTATCGGTAAGGCTACCGTACTGCCGGGCGATATTGTATACGGAGCAGGGGGCGGTGTGCTGTTCATTCCCGCTCATCTGGTTCCGGAGGTAGTGGACGGTGCAGCCAAAACTCATGTCAAAGACGATTTTGGCTTTGAGATGATCAGTCAGGGTAAATTCACCACCGCACAGATCGACCGTGCTACCTGGACGGAAGAAATGCTGGATATGCTGACGGACTGGATACATACCGATCCCAGAGGAGAACCTTACCGCCAACTCGACTGGAGTCCGGAATACGATCTGGCAAGGAACGGCGATCCGAACGACACTCAGACTATGCTGTAAAGCGTTTGTGAGGTAACGACCATGTTTGAACTTATGGGACGCAGAGCTTTTGTAACCGGTTCCACCCAGGGGATCGGCTATGCAGTGGCAGAATGTCTCTCATTCAAAGGTGCGGAGGTTTATCTGCACTGTTCGAAGGACTGGGAAAAAGCTGAAAATCTGGCTGCCGATCTTCAGGCCAGAACAGGACGTCCTGCAAAGGGTATTGCATACGATCTGACGGAAGCAGATGCGGCTGAGAAACTGTTTGCTATGACGGGACCTGTGGATATCCTGATCTGCAATGCCAGTGTGCAGTTCCGGTGTGCCTGGGAGGAGATCCCCGAGTCTGAATTTGAGAAGCAGATCAATGTGAATCTGCGCTCCTCGCTGTTTCTGATGCAGAAATATATTCCGCCGATGCAGCAGAATCACTGGGGACGTGTGCTCAACATCGGAAGTGTACAGCAGGCACGACCCCATACTCATATGGCTGTTTACGCGGCGACAAAATGTGCGCTTTCCAGTCTGACCGAAAATATAGCAAAACAGACTGCTGCCGACGGTGTTACCGTCAATATGCTTCTTCCCGGAGTGATTGCTACACCGAGGAATGAAGAAGCATTGTCCGATCCGGTTTATCGTCAGTTAACCTTACAGAAGATTCCTGCAGGATATGCCGGAAATCCAGAGGATTGTGCGGCTGCGGCTCTGCTCCTTTGCTCGGAAGAAGGACGTTACATCACGGGGAGTTCACTGTATGTGGACGGCGGGATGCACCTGTAAACAGGAATTTGGATGGCAGAAATCACAGGAACGTGATCTGTTTTTCTTCTGTATATTCTTGACATCCCACCCATTGTCAGATATAATCAAATCAGATATTCTGCATGGAATACAGTCTATCAATACCCGGCAGAGACATTGAGACTCTGTCGGAGAACATCAGGAGGCAGATTATGCACAGACTGAAGAAAATCGGCAGCCTTTGTCCCAGAAAACCCGGGGAATTCCCACAGTCGCGGCTGGGGATCGGCTTTGAAAAACTGGACCGGGCAGTGTTTGATCCCGAAAAAGCTTATGACAAGCTGGCGGCGATCGGTGTGAAGTGGATCCGGCTCCAGTCCGGCTGGCAGAGAACGGAACGGACGCCGGGAGTATATGATTTTGAATGGCTGGATTCCATTGTGGATAACCTGATCAGCCGTGGAATGCAGCCGTGGATGTGCCTGTGTTACGGCAATGAACTGTATGACGAACGTGCGAAGACTGTCTACGGTGCTGTGGGATGTCCTCCCATTCACACGGAAGAACAGCGCATGGCATGGTATAATTATGTAAAAGCCGTGGCAGAACATTATGCCGGCCGGGTGACTGCTTTTGAAATCTGGAACGAACCGGACGGTAAATGGTGCTGGAAGCATGGCGTAAATGCAACAGAATACGGTGAATTTGCTGTCAATACGGCCAAAGCACTCCGCGCCGGCAATCCTGATTCCTACATTATCGGCGGTGCCCTGTGTCTGAATCCCTGTTCATACATGAACAGAGCCATGCAGACCGGGATGGGGGATCTGATCGACGCGCTGTCCTATCATGAATATGTTTACGATGAAGGTCTGGTGGAACAGAAGGTGCGCGCACTCCGCGGAATTGCCAACTTCTGGAATCCGAAGCTGGACATCATCCAGGGCGAATCCGGTGCACAGTCAAGACCCGGCGGCCACGGTGCTCTGGAAGAAGGAAACTGGACTCCGGAGCGTCAGGCAAAGATTCTTCTGCGGCACATGACAAAGGATTTGATCTGCGGCGTTAAGTTTACTTCCTACTTTACCTGCGTAGACATGATCGAAGCTCTCCACGGCACCGTCGGCGACAAGTCTTCCTATCTGGACTACGGCTATTTCGGCGTACTGGGTGCTGATTTTGACGAAGACGGATTCTCCACCGGAGATTATGAGCCCAAGAAATCCTACTATGCCCTGCAGAATCTCAATGCGGTACTGGGCGGCAATCTGGTGAATTATGATCTGCCCGTAACCATCATCAAGGAAGCAGCTTCCATGAACGGCGGTGCCCCCGCATTGAGTGCAAGCGATGTGACGGTCGGCGGATTCCGACTGGACAACGGTTCCTATGCGTTTGCCTACTGGTATCCTACCAATCTGATGACCACGGTGTATACGGGTACGGTTACTGTCACACAGGCGGTGTCCGATGAAGTCCATCTGATCGACCCCATGGACGGAAGTGTGTATGAGCTGCCCGAGAGTGTCATCCGACGGGATGGGTTCGGGGCATCCAGACTGTCGAATATTCCGATTAAGGATTATCCCATGTTCCTGGTATTTGGTGAACTTCCGAAGCTGAAAGACTGAACAGCGTCAGACCGGATGAAACCCGGTTACCGCTGGAATGATTATATCCAGGAAGGAGAAAACCACAATGAATATAACAGCATCTTATCCCGGAGGAAATATCCGCGTTCTTTCTGTCGAAGGCGATACGGTGAAGCTTGCTCCCGATCTGCGAACTACGACGGAGGACTGGTTCTATTGGTCTTTCCGGGTTGACGGTGCGGCAGGACAAACACTCAAGTTTGATTTCTGCGGACACGAATATGTGAGCTACTGGGGACCTGCTGTCAGCCACGACAATCGGAACTGGAAGTGGCTGGGAGGATGGTTTACCGGATGTGTGAACCGGAATGGCTCCAGGTTTGTCTATACATTCGGTCCCGAAGAAGACAGCGTGTACTTCTGCCATGACATGAATTATCAGCCGGATCGATTCTTTGATTTTGCAGCGGAAACAGGGCTGAAACCGGAAACGCTTTGTATGTCCGAGAACAATCAGTGCGTACCGATGGTAAGAATCGGATCCGAGGGGCCTGTACTTCTGATTACGGCGCGTCATCATTGCTGTGAGTCTCCCGGAAGCTATCTCATGGAGGGTATTCTTCGTGAGTTTGCCAAAAATCCCCCGAAAGGCTTCCGGATCATAGCCGTTCCTTTCGTTGATCTCGATGGGGCTGCTGCCGGCGATCAGGGAAAGTCGAGAACCCCTCACGATCACAATCGGGACTATACCGACGAACCGTACTGGCGTTCGGTACAGGCA
>JAFQWY010000159.1 GCA_017407225.1 Clostridia bacterium
GCGAAGAAGCCCGAACAGATCATCGCTAAGATGGTAGAAGGCAGAATCGGCAAGTTCTACGAAAAGGCATGCCTTGTTGAACAGCTCTACGTTAAGGACGACTCTCTCACCATCGCTAAGTACACCGCAGCTGCCGCTAAGGAACTGGGCGCTGACATCGCTATCGAATCCTTCGTTCTCTACGAAAAGGGTGAAGGCCTCGAAAAGAGAGAAGACGACTTCGCTGAAGAAATCGCTAAGCTCACCGGCAAGGCGTAAGCTGAATTTTATGCTCGACCCCGTCCGGTCAGCGGAATGTCCGGACAAAATATAATACACAACACAATCAACACAACACAAGTCAACAACAAGTCAACAGAAAAATCCTGCCTTAAATGGGCGGGATTTTTTGCTTTTTCCGGAAAATCCTCTTTACAAATCGTTGGAAATAAGGTACAATATATAGGATAATATGTGTTATATCAGGAGGACCTGAAAAGTGAAGAGATTCAAGCGTGTACTCCTCAAGCTTTCCGGTGAGGCTCTTGCCAAGCAGGAAATCATTGACGGAGAAGAAAAAGTCACTGACATCTTCGATCCGGAAATCATCGGTCAGATCGCGGATGTAATCAAGCAGCTGGTTGACGGCGGTACCCAGGTCGGTCTCGTAATCGGAGCCGGAAATATCTGGCGCGGCGCATACGGTGAAGGAGTGAAGCGTGCGAGAGCCGATCAGATGGGCATGCTCGGCACCATGATCAACTGTCTCCGTATGGAAGATGCAATCGAAAAGAAGGGCTGCCCCGTAACCGTGTTCTCTCCCGGAGGAATGAACGGTACGGCTGAATCCTATGATTTCCGCAAAGCAATCAAAGTGATGGAAAACGGCGGCGTAGCGATTTTCAGTGCAGGTCTCGGCATTCCTTTCGTAACTACCGATACCACCGCAGTTGTGCGTGCAGCTGAAATCGATGCGGATGTGATTCTCATGGCAAAGCACATCGACGGTATCTACGAAAAAGATCCCGTGCGCAAAGACGGTACCATCGATCGTTCCGTTCCCAGATTCAAGACCGTTTCCTACGACTACTGCCTGCAGAAGGGTCTCAAGGCTACCGATATTTCCGCTTCCGCTCTTGCAAAGGAACAGAAGATCGATATGTATGTGTTCGCTCTGTCCGATCCCGCCAATATCATTGCAGCAGTAAACGGGGAAGAGATCGGTACTCTCGTTACCTATGACAAGACTGCCGAAATCGAAATCCATCCCCTCGGCTGATCAGAATTTTAAAATTTTATAATACAAGGAGAACTACCATGAAGCTCGATACAAAAGAATTTGAAAACCGGATGAAGAAGACCATCGAAGTGTACAAAGATAACCTTTCCACCATCCGCGCAGGCCGTGCAAATACCGCTGTAATCTCCAAGGTTACCGTTGACTACTACGGCGTAGCAACCGCGATCACCCAGATGGCTGAAGTTAAGGTTACCGACCCCAAGACCCTCACCATCCAGCCCTGGGACGCTTCCACTGTAAAGGCAATCGAAAAGGCAATCCTCGCATCCGATGTCGGCATTACTCCCGTGAACGACGGTAAGGTGCTTCGCCTGACTTTCCCCCAGCTCACCGAAGAACGCCGTAAGGAACTGAAGAAGAGCATTGCAAAGCTTGCTGAAGAAGCCAAGGTTGCAATCCGCAACATCCGCCGCGATGCAAACGACAAGAGCAAGGCAATGAAGAAGAACGGCGAAATGACCGAAGATGAACAGAAGGCATCCGACAAGACCATGCAGGACATGACCGATAAGTTCATCAAGGAAATCGAAACCATTACCGCTGCAAAAGAAAAAGAAATCATGGAGATCTGACATACGCTCAGAGATTGTGCGCCCGGTTGTCTGCAGTGAATGCAGAGTTCTGGGCGCATCCCATTGTCAAAAATACTCCGATTATGAGGTTGTCATGACAGATTTAACCACCATGCCCATTACGGAAGTGGTAGAAAAAAGTGAACTGAAACACATCGCTTTTATTATGGACGGGAACGGAAGATGGGCCAGACAGCGAAATCTTCCCCGTGAAGCGGGTCATACCGCCGGGGCTGCCAATTTTAAGACTATCGTACGGTACTGCAAAAGAATAGGGATACAGTGCTGTACGGTCTATGCTTTTTCTACGGAAAATATCAGGCGTCCCAGACATGAAGTGGAGGCTATTTTCCGGCTGCTTCTTTCCTATATCGAAGAAGCGGGAAGTGAAAAAGACATAGAATTCCGTTTCATCGGAAATCCTGCAGCTCTCAGCGAAAATATCGGCAGACGTACAAAAGCACTGGAAGATGTGACCAGAGGAAGACCCTATCGTCTGAATATTGCTCTCAACTACGGCGGACGTGACGAAATTGTCAACGCTGTCAACACACTGCTTGCCGAAGGAAAACAGAAGATTACCGAAGACGATATTTCAGCCAATCTGTATACCGATACCTGCCCCGACCCCGATCTGGTCGTACGGACGGGAAAAGAAATGCGGATTTCCAATTTCCTCCTGTGGCAGAGCGCCTATGCGGAGTTTTATTTCTCTGATAAAATGTGGCCCGACTACAGTACCGACGATGTGGATGAAGCTGTCAGGGATTTTGCCGGACGCAGCAGACGCTGGGGCGGTTTGGATAAAGATGAGACGAAATGACGGAGGATTAACATGAGAACAAGAATTATTACGGCGATTGTCGCAATTATTGTATTTCTGCCGGTCTGTATTTTTTCCAATACCTGGTTCTATCCCACTGCTATGGCGATTCTTTGCTCGGTAGGCGTTTACGAGATGCTGTCCTGTGTGGGGATGTTCAGCACTCCTGCGATTTCCGTCCCCTCCATGCTCCTCGCTGCAGCAATGCCCCTGCTCCCGCTTTTCGCCGGTGAATCCACACTGATCGTGGAAATGGGCTGCATCATTGCCTACATGGTTCTGACCTTTACCGCTGACGTATTTTCAAGAGGCAAGCTGGATTATTCAATCACCTCCAGTGCATTCCGCGGCGTACTCTATGTGTCCCTTTCGTTCACCTGCATGACTCTTCTGAAAAAGGAAGGCGCGTATCTGTATCTGCTTACTTTCGTCGGACCGTGGGTCAGTGACTCGTTTGCATACTTTACCGGCAGATTGTTCGGAAAGCATAAGCTGATCCCCGAAGTTTCTCCGAAGAAAACCGTGGAAGGTGCTGTCGGCGGTGTTGTTTTTGCCGCACTTTCCTTTGTTCTCTACGGTTTTATTATCAGAAAATTCTTCGATCCCAATATCGAAATCAACTATATTGTTATGGCTGCAGCCGGTGCAATTGTATCCGTGATTTCCCAGATCGGCGACCTGGCCGCATCCGTTATCAAGCGCCGTTTTGAAGTCAAGGATTACGGCTGGATTTTCCCCGGTCACGGCGGCGTTATCGACCGTTTTGACAGCGTTATCCTCACAGCACCCGTTCTGTACATACTCACACAGATTCCCTTTTTCGGCACGATTTCATTCTGATTGACAAGGAGACCGTATGATTTCTCTCAATCCCAATCCCAACCGCAGTATCCGCACCGCGGCTGTTCTCGGTTCCACCGGTTCCGTAGGTACCCAGACCATGGATGTGATCCGTGAACTGGGACTTGGCGTAACTATGCTGACTGCCGGTGAGAATACAGGACTTCTGGCACAGCAAATCCGGGAATTCACGCCTTCCATTGCGGCAGTGGCATCGGAAAACGCCGCAAAGCGACTGCGGGACGAGATCGGAAGCGGCATCGAAATCCTCTGGAAAAAAGATGAAGTGCTGGATGCTGTCCGGACAACTTCCGCCGACATGATTTTCCATTCGGTTGCCGGTCTGGAAGGGATCGGGTATGCCCTCGCCGCCGCAGAATCCGGAAAACGTGTTGGAATGGCAAACAAAGAAGCCATCATTGCTGTTGGCGACCTGATTTTTGATACTATGGCGCGATCCGGCGGGGAAATGATTCCCGTGGACAGCGAGCACAGCGCCGTGTACCGCTGTCTGGAAGGCAAGGACATGAGCGATATCAGAAAGCTGATCCTGACCGCATCCGGCGGCCCCTTCAAGAACCGTACATGGGAACAGCTGAAATCCGTCACTCCCGCAGATGCCCTCAACCATCCCACGTGGAAGATGGGGAAGAAGATTACCATCGACTCCGCCACCCTGATGAACAAGGGATTTGAGATCATCGAAGCAGTCCGCCTGTTCGGTATGCCCGAGGACAGAGTGGACGTGGTCATTCACCATCAGAGTATAATTCACTCCATGGTGGAATATAATGATAACACCGTGATGGCGCAGATGGGGCACCCGGATATGCGCGACTGCATCCGGTATGCCGCAAGTGCTCCCCATGCCGCTCCCGTGGACGGGAAGGGGCTTGATTTTGCCGCGCTTGCAAGTCTTACCTTTGCAAAGCCCGATACGGAAGCCTTTCCTCTTCTGGAAGCCGCACGGGAAGCCATCCGCAAAGGCGGAACCGCCCCCACCTCTCTCATCGCCGCAGACGAAGAAGCGGTTGATGCGTTCCTGAAGGGTGAGGTCGGATTTACAGATATTTCATCCCTTGTGATGGAAGTATTAACGAAAATTCCGGTATCATATACCATGGATGAGGAGACTGTTCTTGCGGCATCGGCGGAAGCCAAAGCCATGTGCCGCAGTCTGATCTCCCAAAGATAAATTTTCCCAAAGGATGTGAGTCCTATCAGCGTACTCAATGTTATTCTCGCACTGCTCATTTTCGGAATTCTTATTTTCATTCACGAATTCGGGCATTATCTCACTGCAAGAATCTTCGGCGTCACCGTCCATGAATTTGCCATCGGTATGGGGCCGAAAATTCTCACCAAAAAATCCGAAAAAACAGGTATTGCCTACAGTCTCCGGCTCTTTCCCATCGGCGGTTTTGTTTCCATGGAAGGGGAAGACGAGGAATCCGATGACGAAAACGCTTTCCACCGCAAGCCCGTCTGGCAGAGAATCATTGTAACCTGCGCCGGCGCCGCCATGAACCTGATCGTGGGAATTCTGGTCATGTTCATTCTGGTGGCGTTTCAGCAGTACCTGCCGTCCAATCAGGTGGCACTGTTTGTCCCCGATGAAAACGGATTCTGCTATGCGGAAAACGGCGGTCTTCAGATCGGCGACCGGATTATCGAAGTGGACGGCACCCGTGTGCACATCGCTGACGAAGTGGTCTACGAGGTCATGCGCAAAGGCGTGGAGCCTATCGACATTACCGTAGAACGGAACGGTCAGAGAATCACTCTCGCGGATGTGGAGTTTCCCACCATCGTGGCACAGGGAACAAAGTTCGGCACCGTTGATTTCAAGGTCAGCGTGGAAGAAAAGAACGTGGTGAGCGTCTTCAAGCACGCCTTCTTCCGTTCAGCCTCCACCATCAAGATGATCTGGGAATCCCTGTACGATCTCGTCACCGGCCGGTACGGCGCGGAAGCCATTTCCGGTCCCGTAGGCGTCACCAAGGCCCTCGGCGAGGCTGCGGAAGAGGGAACATCCGATTTCATCTACCTTGCCGTTGTCATCAGCATGAATCTGGGCGTGATGAATCTGCTGCCCCTTCCCGCACTGGACGGCGGCCGCCTTCTGTTCCAGCTGATCGAGCTGGTGAGACGGAAGCCCGTGGATCCCAACATTGAAGGCTATGTGCATTTTGCAGGGCTTGTGGTGCTGATGATCCTCATGGTTGTCATCGCCTTCAAGGATATTCTCACACTGTTCTAAAGAAGAAAGTCTGGTCATCATGAAAAAAACAAGAACCGTAACAGCCGGACGGGTTAAGATCGGCGGGGGAAATCCCGTTTCCGTCCAGTCCATGACCAATACTCCCGCGCACGATTTTGAGGCGTGTCTCAGCCAGATTCAGCGTCTGGAAGAGGCGGGCTGCGACATCGTGCGCCTTGCCGTACCCAAGGAAGAGTACGCGGAGGTTTTTAAGATCGCAAAAAACGCGGGTGTCCGCTGCCCTCTGGTAGCCGACATCCATTTTGACTATAAAATCGCGCTGGCATCGGTGAAAGCCGGAGCGGACAAAATCCGCATCAACCCCGGAAACATCGGCGAGAGCTGGAAGGTACGCGAGGTGGCGGATGCCTGCAGAAATGCGGGACTGCCCATCCGGATCGGCGTAAACGGCGGCTCTCTGGATAAGAAGCTGCTGGAAAAATACGGTGCTCCCACAGCGGAAGCTCTTGCGGAATCCGCCATGAACGAAGCAGACGCACTGGAGTCCTGCGGATTCTCCGATATCGTCATTTCCATCAAATCTTCCACCATTCAGGAAATGACCCGCGCCGCGCGGATTCTCCACGAAAACACCGATTATCCCCTCCATCTGGGCGTAACAGAAGCCGGAGACGATTACTCCGGTCTGGTCAAGAACTCCATCGGCATCGGATCTCTCCTTCTTGACGGCATCGGCGACACCATCCGGGTATCCCTGACTGCCGATCCGGTAAAGGAGGTCTACGCCGGACGTGAGATTCTGGCATCCCTCGGCATGAACGTGGGCGGCGGCGTGGATGTGGTATCCTGTCCCACCTGCGGACGGACAAAAATCGACCTGATCGGCATCGGCAAGCAGTATAAGGAAGCCGTCCGCGGCATTCCGACAAACGGGAAGAAGCTGAAGGTCGCCGTTATGGGATGTGTGGTCAACGGTCCCGGAGAGGCGAGAGAAGCGGACTTCGGTATTGCCGGCGGCGACGGATTTGTCATGTTCTTCAAGAACGGTAAACCCATCAAGAGAGTGGAGGAAGCCGATGCCGTAAACTTCCTTGTGGAAGAGACGAAAAAAGCACTGAACGAAGACTGAGGAGGCAATCATGGCGGAAAACAAAACCCGGACCCTGTCGGATGTTTTCAAAAAGGTTGTTCCCGAACTGACTGCAAAAGGGCGGGAAATCTTTGAAAATGCATCCGATCTGACTCTGCGGATTGACCGGGAACACCGGATTGCCGAAGCGGGCTGCCATTTTACCAAGCTGTTCAGAAAGTCCGAACTGTACGCGCTGGAGAACCAGATCAGGGAGGTATACGAGCTGTCCCAGATGCGGATCCTGCCCCATTACCCGGAAGAACTGTTTTCTCTCGATTATATGAGCGAGATTCTGACGGAAGCGGCGCGGGTCGGCGTGGTGGTCAGCGGATTCTTCGACAAGTACGAACTGGAGCAGGACGGCGAAACCATCGTCATCCGCATCCCGTTCACCCAGGGCGGCATCACACTGCTGAATCTGGCGGAAACCGCGCGGATCATCGAGGGGATCGTCTACAGCGAATTCGGAACCACTGTGCATATCGACATTGAGAAAAGCGCCGATGCGGAACAGCAGTATGCGGAATTCATGGCGCGCCAGATGGAACGTCTGAACAGTGAATCCGCGCTGATCTCCGCTGAGCACGAACGACTGGCACAGGAAGCGGAGAGAGCGGCCATGGCATCTCCCCAGGCACCCGTCGAGGAAGAGAAGCCGGTTCTGCCCAGAGTACAGTCCCTGTTCGACGGATCGGACTATCCGGAAACCGTCAGCGAGGGCGTGATCCGCTGCGGCAAGATCAATTTCAACATTTCATCCCCCGAGGTAGTCTTCGGCGAATTGTTCGAGATTACAGGCATCACCCCCCTGAGAACCGTAAAATCTCCCGGTAAGAACGTGATCATCCTCTGCGAAGTGTTCGACATCCAGCAGAAGGAAACCCGCAAAGGGGACAAGGTCATGTTTACCGTAGCGGCATCCGATAAAGAAGCATCCATTTACATCAAAATGACCGTTCCCGTGGAAGCGGTGCCCGAAACCGAGACTCTCTTCGGCAAAGGCAAGGCATATGCCATCCGCGGTACCATCAAGCGCGATACCTTTGACAACGACCTGTTCATGGCGTACACCGATATTCTGAAGATCGATACCGTCGGACGGAAGGACAAGGCGGAAGAGAAACGTGTGGAACTGCACCTTCACACCAATATGTCCGCCATGGACGCCATCATCAAGGCGGACGATATCGTCAAGACCGCCCATAAATGGGGGCACAAGGCAGTTGCCATCACCGACCACGGCAATCTGCAGAGCTTCCCGGTAGCCATGCTGACCGCAGACGGTCTCAACGGCGAGATCAAGGTCATCTACGGTGTGGAAGCCTACTACGTGGACGACACCTCCCGTGCGGCCTACAAGGGCGAGGACATCACCTTCAACGACGAGTTCGCCGTATTCGATATCGAAACCACCGGTCTGTCCGCCGCTACCTGCAAGATCACGGAAATCAGTGCGGTCATCGTCCAGAACGGCGAGATCAAGGGAAAATTCAATTCCTTCGTCAATCCCGGCGTACATATTCCCGAGAATATCACCGAACTGACCGGCATCACCGACGAGATGGTTGCGGATGCGCCGCCCGTTGCCGAGGTTCTCAAGGACTTCTTTGAATTCATTGGTGACAGAATGCTGGTAGCCCACAACGCTTCCTTCGATACCGGTTTCATCCGGTTCGCGGCAGAAGAAAACGGGATGCCATTCGAGAATCCCTATCTGGATACCGTGGCCATGTCACGCTACATGAATCCCGACCTGAAAAACCACAAGCTTGACACCCTCGCCAAGCATTATAAACTGGGGGACTTCAATCACCACAGAGCCTCCGACGACGCGGAAATGCTGGCGGCTATCTTCACCTGTATGTCCGAGCGTCTGAAGGAAGAGGGAATTGACACCATCTCCCGCATGAATTTCACCATGTCGGAAAAGGCTGACCCCCTCAAGCTGAAATCCTATCACCAGATCATTCTGGTCAAGAACCAGGTGGGCATGAAGAACCTGTACAAGCTGGTGTCCGCCTCCAACCTGAAGTATTACTACCGTCATCCCAGAATCCCCCGGACACTGCTGGAGGAACACAGAGAAGGTCTGATTCTCGGTTCCGCCTGCGAAGCCGGGGAGCTCTTCACGGCGATGATGGAAGGAAAGCCGGAGTCCGACCTGATCGAGATGGCGCAGTTCTACGACTATCTGGAGATCCAGCCCATCTGCAACAACGATTTCATGATTGCCGACGGCAAGGTTCCCGATGAAGAAGCACTGCGGAACTTCAACCGGAGAATCATCGAGATCGGAAGGAAGGCAAACCGCCCCGTCTGCGCCACCTGCGATGCCCACTACAAGAATCCCGAGGACGAAATCTTCCGACGGGTTATTCTGTCCGGTCTGGGCTTCAAGGATGCCGACCGGGAAACCAAGCTGTACTTCCGCACCACCGAAGAAATGCTGGCGGAATTCGCCTATCTCGGCGAGGACGTGGCAAGGGAAGTGGTCATTGAGAATCCAAACAAGATAGCCGATATGATCGAGGTGTGCCGTCCCATTCCCGAGGGCAACTATCCTCCCCACATCGACGGCGCGGAAGAAGAACTGACCAACAAATGCTGGGAACTGGCGAAGGATCTGTACGGCGACCCGCTGCCGGATGTTGTAACCGAACGTCTGGCCCGTGAACTTGACTCCATCATCAAGAACGGCTTTGCCATCATGTACATCATCGCCCGGAAGCTGGTGGAAAACAGCGAATCCAAGGGCTATCAGGTGGGATCGAGAGGTTCCGTAGGATCGTCCTTCGCGGCAACCATGGCGGGTATCACCCGAGTCAATCCGCTGCCGCCCCATTACCGCTGCCCCAAGTGCAAGTGGAACGAATTCTTTACCCACGGTGAAGTGGGCTCCGGTTTTGACCTGCCCGAGAAGAAATGCCCCAACTGCGGCACAATCTGCGCCCAGGACGGCCACGATATCCCCTTTGAAACCTTCCTCGGATTCAAAGGCGACAAAACCCCCGATATTGACCTGAACTTCTCAGGTGACGTACAGGGCGACGCCCACAAGTTCACAGAAGTCCTGTTCGGCGCGGGCAAGGCGTTCAAGGCTGGAACCATCGGTACACTGGCCGATAAAACCGCGTTCGGTTTCGCGGCGCGTTATCTGGAAGGCAAGGGGATTTCCGTCAACCGTGCGGAAATGGACCGTCTGGTCAACGGCTGCGTGGGCATCAAGCGTACCACCGGTCAGCATCCGGGCGGCATGATCGTCGTGCCTGCAGAGTACGAGATCTACGACTTCTGCCCCATCCAGCACCCGGCGGACGACCCAAACTCCGATATTGTCAGCACCCACTTCGAGTTCAAGTATCTCCACGATACCATTCTCAAGCTGGACATTCTCGGACACGATATTCCGACCAAGTGCAAGCGTCTGGAGGAATACTCCGGCTACAGCGTTCTGGACGGTCCCATGAGCGACCCGGCGGTGTACAAGAGCTTTACCTCCACGGAGCCCATCGGCGTCACACCGGAACAGATCGACTCCAAAACCGCTACACTCGGTCTTCCCGAAATGGGTACCCAGTTCATCCGCGGGGTTCTCATGAGCGCACAGCCGAAAAACTTCACCGACCTTCTGCAGATCTCCGGTCTGACTCACGGTACGGGATGCTGGCTGGGCAATGCGGACGAGCTGATTTCCTCGGGAACCTGTACGATTTCCGACGTAATCGGGTGCCGTGACGACATCATGATGACCCTGATTCACAAATACGGCATGGACAAATCCCTGTCCTTCAAGATTATGGAATTTGTCCGGAAGAATAAAAAAGGCGTGATCATCCCCCAGGATATGCAGGATGCCATGCACGCAAACGGTGTTCCCCAATGGTACATCGACTCCCTGCAGAAGATCCGGTACATGTTCCCGAAGGCACACGCAGCGGCATACGTTATCGACGCGATCCGCCTGATGTGGTACAAGATCTACTATCCCGTGGAATTCTACGCCGCATTCTTCACCGCCGCTCCCGCCGGATTTGACGGGGAAGTGGTCATGGGCGGCAAGGAACACGTCAAGAAGGTCATGGCGGATCTCAAGAAGCGGGGCCGCGACATTTCCGCAACAGAAGCAGATCTGGCCAACGCCCTGATGCTGGTGAATGAATACTTCCAGCGGGGCTACGACTTCCTGCCGGTTGATATTTACAAGTCCCATGCCACCAAGTATCTGCCCGAGAAGGGAAAAATCCGTCTGCCCTTTACCTCCCTGCCCGGACTTGGTGAAACGGTAGCCATCAACATCATGAATGCCATGCAGTCCGGTTCCGTGTACTCCATCGACGAGCTTCGCTCCGCTGCCAAGGTATCCAAGAGTATCATGGAGCTTCTGGAAAAGAACGGTGCTCTCAAAGGCATGTCAAAAACCAACCAGCTCTCCATGTTCGGGTAACGGGGGTCGTAGTACGACATCCAGGCACGGCGTTTTTGAAGCTTTGACTGAATGATCTCCCACGACCGTGGAGTAGCTGCGAAACCGGTTAACTCAAAAGCAGAGACATTATCAGTTTATATCCTAAAGAAAAGAAGTGATTTTTATGCCGGGAATCGGCACTGTCGTAAACACCCTCGCTGTCATCGCAGGAAGTCTCATCGGCATGCTTGCCAAAAAGGGACTGTCCGAAAAGATGCAGGAATCCGTCATGAAAACCCTCGGCATCGCTACCATGTTCATCGGCATCAGCTGTACCATGGCGGAAATGCTTGTAGTGAATGAAGACGGCTCTATCGGAACCCAGGGCATCATGCTCATGATCGTCTCCCTGGTAATCGGTACCATCGTCGGGGAGCTTCTGAAAATCGAAGACGGACTGGAATCCATCGGAGATAAGATGAAGCGTTTCAGAATCTTTCAGGGGGACTCCCGGTTCACCGAAGGATTTGTGACCGCCACTCTCGTGGTATGTGTGGGAGCCATGGCAATCGTCGGCTCTCTCCGTGACGGTCTGGAAGGGGATCCCACCCTTCTGTTCTCAAAATCCATTCTGGACTTCATTTCCACCATGATTTTCGCCTCCACGCTGGGAATCGGCGTCATGTGCTCCGCAATTCCCATGGGGATCTATCAGGGCGGCATCACCCTTCTGGCGGGTGTCATCGGCAATTATCTCACTGACGACATCATCTCCGGTATGTCCCTTGTGGGATCGGTAATGATCTTCGGCGTGGGTATCAATCTGTTCTTCGGCAAGAAGGTCAAGGTGGGCAATATGCTGCCGGGACTTCTGATTCCGGTAGTCTACGGGATTTTCACAATGCTGAGTGCATAAGGCATAAACAAATACACCTCCGCATAGGATTGAACGGTAACAGAGTTCATCAATGCGGAGGTTTTGTTTTGACTGATACATCCATTTACCGCGATATCGCGGAGAGAACCGGCGGTGACGTTTACATCGGCGTGGTAGGCCCCGTCAGAACCGGCAAGAGCACGTTCATCAAGAAATTCATGGAAAACGCCGTGATTCCGGGAATCGAGGGAGAATTCGAGCGGGAGAGGGCACGCGATGAGCTTCCTCAGAGTGCGGGCGGCAGAACGGTCATGACCACGGAGCCGAAATTCATCCCCGATGAAGGCATATCCGTAAGAACCAAGGACGGTACTTCCATGCGGGTCAAGCTGGTGGACTGCGTGGGATACATGATTCCGGAGGCACTTGGCGGAACGGAAGATGGGAACGCACGCATGGTGCACACACCGTGGCATGAAAATCCCGTCCCCTTTGAAGAGGCGGCGGAATACGGCACCCGGAAAGTCATCACCGATCATTCCTCCATCGGGATGCTGGTCACGACGGACGGAACCATCGGCGAGTTTTCCAGGGACAACTATACCGGTGTGGAGGAGCGTGTGGCTGCGGAACTGACGGAGCTTGGCAAACCCTTTGCGGTGATTCTCAATTCCGCTCAGCCCGACCGCGAAGAATCGGTGAATCTCGCCATGAAGCTGGAGGAGAAGTACAACGCTCCCGTGGCGCTGGTCAACTGCATGGAGCTGAACGCCGACGACATCTGGCAGATTCTCGGGATGCTGCTTGAGGAATTCCCGGCAAAGCAGGTGGATATCGAGCTGCCGTCCTGGATGGCGGTTCTGCCGGAGGATCACCGTCTGAAAAACGCTGTCCGTGAAGCTGCCGCTGCCGCATCCTGCGAGATCAGAAGGCTCCGGGATGTCCGGGAAGGCTTTGCAGCTGCTCTCAGCGAAGGCATGAACAGGGCGGCTGCATCCATCGGAACCTACAGTGAACCGGCAGAAGTGAAAATCGTGAAAGCCGATGCCGGCAGCGGTTGTGCTTTCATGACCGTACGGCTTCCCGAGGGGCTGTACTACGATGTCATTTCCGAGATGACCGGAATTCCCATGAAGGATGAAACGGAGCTGATGGGCGTACTGACCGGTCTGTCGGAAGCCAAACGGGAGTTTGACAAATACCGGGAAGCCATCCGCGACGTAAACGAAAAGGGGTACGGTATTGTCATGCCAACGGTGGAAAACCTGACTCTGGAGGAGCCGAAGATTGTCCGTCAGTCCGGCAGCTACGGCGTGAAGCTGAAAGCCTCGGCAGAATCCATCCACATGGTAAAAACCAATATTGAGACGGAAATCAACCCCATCGTGGGGACGGAACAGCAGTCGGAGGAAATGGTGGGATACCTGATGAAGGAATTCGAGGACGATCCCAGATCCCTGTGGGAATCCAATCTGTTCGGACGATCCCTGTACGATCTGATGACCGACGGTCTGCACGCAAAGCTGGAGCATATGCCCGAGGATGCCCGGCAGAAATTCGGCGAAACCCTGTCGAAAATCATCAACGAGGGAAGTCAGGGTCTGATCTGCATCATCTTATAACAGAAAATCCCGGATCGAGGTTTTTCGGCCTTTATCCGGGATTTCATCTATTTGTTTATTCTTTTACGATCTTCATCAGCGGTCTCGGATCGTTTGCGGTGATGAGGGAAGCGCCCTGCTCGATGCAAAGCTTCACATCCGCCTCATTGTCCGCGCAGTACATATGCATGGGCATACCTTTGTCACGGTAGAACGCGCACAGCTCGGACTTGACGAACATCATGGACAGCCCGATTTCATCGGACCATTCGTAGCCGCAGAATTCACCCATCTGAATGTCCGGGTAACCCATGGTGCGGGCGTTGTACTTTTCCTTCAGATAGCGGATGATCCGTCCGTTGAAGGCATAGAACCAGCAGGCTTCGAACACGCCGTATTCCTTCAGCGCCGCCACGGTGATATCCACACATTCCTCGGTGTATTCCTTGATTTCCACGCCAAGCTTCATGGAGGGTTTTTTGTGAATCATCAGATCCAGCACTTCATAAAGAGTGGGAACTTTCACCTGACCCTCATACTTGTCGCCGAACTTCAGCGGGGAGGAGGGGCAGAGCTTCCGGATTTCCGCAAAGGTCTTATCTCTCAGGTGGCCGGGAACGCCGCAGGTACGCTTGGTGTCGCCATCGTGCATGATGACGGGAATTTTGTCCTTGGACAGCCATACATCAAATTCAAAGGCATCTACGCCCAGCTCAATAGCTTTTTCAAAGGACAGCAGGGTGTTTTCCGGATATTCCGCGCAGAATCCCCGGTGTCCTTCCACAACGATGTTGTACATGGGATTCTCCTTACTTGATGGAAGCGAACAGCTTGTCAACGGCATCTGCGTAGTAACCTGCAATCAGCTGCTGACCAGCAACGGTGGGATGTACGCCGTCAGCCGCCCACATGGTGGGAGCAACGCCGCCCAGACAGTGGGATGCGAACAGTCCGTCCAGCGGAATGAAAGCGTCTGCGAATTCACGGGCCAGCTTGCGGGTCACCTGAATCTTGGGATCCAGGTCAACACGGAAGAATTCCTTGTCGGGAGTGGGCAGGAGGAACTGTTCCAGCATGATGATCTTTGCATTCGTCTTTTCCTTGATTTCGGTCAGACAATAGCGGTAGCATTCTTCGAAATATTCGTGAGGCATCCAGTTCTTGTCGCCGGAGCGGTGCCAGGTATCGTTGACGCCGATCAGGATGGAAACCACATCGGGCTGATAGTTGATGCAGTCAGCGGTCCAGCGGTCGCGGAGATTTTCCGCACGGTTGCCGCCGATACCAAGATCGAAGAATTCGAACTCGGTCGCGGGATGGCGTGCCTTGATCAGCTCAGCGGCAAATTTCGCGTAGCCCGCAAGATTGTGGGGATCACTTCTGTCGCGGCCGGCGTCGGTGATGCTGTCGCCCTGGAATAAAATTTTCATAACAAATCCTCCGTACATGAGTGAAATTTTGTTTGTTGTCCACATTATAACACAGATGCACCGTGATTTCAATGGAACGGAACGATTTTTTCAATGAGATTTCGGGTGATTTCCGCCGGTTCCGGACATACTGAGAACAGAAAGGCGGAGGCGTATGGAACAGAACAAAAACAAATGGAGAAAACTGCTGACCTGCAGAATGACGGCGGCTGCCATTCTTATCGGTCTGCAGATGGCACTGATTCTGACAGCGGCTGTCAAATTTGCGAAACTCTATCCCCTGTACCGGATTCTGTCGGCAGCAGTGGGAATCGGATTTACGCTTCACCTGATCCGAAGCGGCAGAAGTACGGCATACAAGCTGGTGTGGATCGTGCTGATTCTGCTTTTTCCCGTCTTCGGTGCGGCGGTGTATCTGATCTTCTGCGGAAACCGCCTGTCGTCCGATTCCCGTGAACGGATGATGCGGATTCAGGCCGAATACCGGATGCCCGTTCCCGAAGACTGTACGGAAAACGACCGGGGTACAAGGTTTCTTCAGTCAGCCGGATATCCCGTATATACCGGTACGGAAACCGTGTACTATCCCTCGGGGGTTGAGTTTTACCGATCTCTTCTCACTGAACTGGAAAAGGCGGAAAAAACGATCTGGATGGAATATTTCATTGTTTCAGAGGGGACAATGTGGGACGGCATTCACCGGATTCTGCGGAAGAAAGCGGCAGATTTGGTGGATGTGCGCCTGATCTGCGATGATCTCGGATGCATCGGCAGACTGCCCCGTAATTTTGCCGCAAAGCTGGCGGAAGAGGGAATCCGGTGCGTGTTCTTTCACCGGTTCATTCCCGTCATCTCCGCAATCCAGAACAACCGGGATCACCGTAAAATCTGCGTCATCGACGGACATACCGCATTCACCGGCGGAATCAACATCGGCGACGAATATATCGGCCATGATGCGCCGTTCGGTGCATGGAAGGATTGCGCCGTGATGCTGAAAGGGGAAGCGGTGCTGAGTCTTGCCGGTGTGTTTCTGACTATGTGGGACTACATTACCGGGGAGAATTCACATCTGTGCGGTTCCGTTGAAGGAGTAAAATGCAGAGGATCCGTTCAGCCCTACGCATCCTGTCCGACGGATGGGAAGGATACCGCTCTGAATGTATACCTGGATCTGATCGACGGTGCGGAAAAGTACCTGTGGATTATGACGCCCTACCTGATCCCGGACGAAGCCACAGTCCAGAGCCTGATCCGTGCAGCACGGAGCGGTGTGGATGTGCGGATCATCACCCCGGGGATTCCCGACAAGAAGGCGGTGTACGAAGCCACCCGTGCAAACTATTCCCGGCTTCTTGAGAGCGGAGTGCGGATCTGGGAATACACCCCCGGATTCCTTCACTCGAAGATTGTTCTTGCGGACGAAAAAACTGCGGTCATCGGCAGCGTGAATCTGGATTACCGCAGTTTCTATCTTCATTTTGAGTGCGGCGTGCGGATGACGGACACTGCTGCCATTCCAGAAATCCGCCGTGACTTTATCCGGACTTTTCCGGTCAGCCGTGAGATTACGGCCATGAAAACCGGAGTCTTCCGGAGTCTGTTCCGGGCTGTGCTGGAGCTGCTGTCCCCGATTCTTTAATCGGCTGTCAGGTATTCACTTTCGTTCTGCTGTCCCCGGAATCCTGACTGACGGAGAACCTCATAAACCCCGATGGCGGCGGAGTTGGAAAGATTCAGACTTCTCAGGTTTTCCCGCATGGGAATCCGCACACAGCGATCCAGATTTGCCCGGAGAAAATCCTCGGGAAGTCCGGCGGTCTCCTTGCCGAAGAACAGGAACACGGGTGTCCCGTAGGTCACTTCCGTGTAGCACCGGGGGGCCTTTGTGGTGAAGCAGTAGAAACTGCATCCGGGATTCTTTTCGAAGAAATCATCCAGGTTTTCGTAATAGGTGATGTCCAGCAGATGCCAGTAGTCCAGTCCCGCACGCTTCAGTTTTCTGTCGTCGATGGTGAAGCCCATCGGTTTGATGATGTGCAGAGCGGCTCCGGTTGCGGCGCAGGTTCTGGCGATGTTTCCTGTGTTCTGGGGAATCTCCGGCTCGTGCAGTACGATATTGATCTCTTTCATGGTACAGTCCTTTCCTGATTCATGGTTCTATTATACGTCATCCGGCGTATTTTTGCAAGCGGAGAGGGAAGAACGGGAAAATTTATCCCGAAAACTTTTCATCTTATCAATAAATTTACATTTTCATGATGAAAGTCAAAAGAAAATGTAGTATAATACTATACTGGTTTATACTATGTCTGAACCGTAAAAACACACCACGGAGGATGTACGGTTTCCTTTGAAGCCGTTGACATAACATGAGCATTATCACAAAAATTTTCGGAACATACAGTGAGCGTCAGGTGAAAAAGATCATGCCCCTTCTGAAGAAGGTAAACGATCTCGGTCCTAAGTACAAGGCCATGTCCGACGCCGAAATGCGTTCCCAGACCGACCTGTTCAAGAGCCGTCTTGCGGCAGGAGAAACTCTGGACGATATTCTGCCCGAAGCATTTGCCTGCGTCAGAGAAGCGTCCGACAGAATTCTCGGCAAGCGTCCTTTTGATGTGCAGATTCTCGGCGGTATCCTGCTCCATCAGGGACGGATCACCGAAATGAAGACCGGTGAAGGTAAGACCATCGTTGCTACTCTGCCGTCCTATCTGAATGCTCTGGAAGGCAAGGGCGTGCACATCGTCACCGTAAACGAATATCTGGCGCGTCTGGGCTGTGAAGAACAGGGACGTGTACACGAATATCTCGGTCTGACCACCGGACTTGTCGTTCACGGTCAGAAGATCAGCGAAAAGCAGAAGGCATACAGATGCGACATCACCTACGGTACCAACTCCGAATTCGGTTTTGACTATCTCCGGGACAACATGGTGACCTACAAGCATCAGCTTTCCCAGAGAGGACACAATTTCGCCATCGTGGACGAAGTGGACTCCATCCTTATCGACGAAGCGAGAACCCCTCTGATTCTCTCCGGTGCCGGCAAGGATGCTGACCTTCTGTACGATATGGCTGACCGCTTTGCAAGAGGTCTTACCAAGTTCGTGATCAAGGAACTTGACAGCAAGGAAGACCACGATGATGTCCAGGCCGACTACATTGTGGATGAAAAAGCGAATTCCGCAACCCTGACCGCATCCGGTATTGCCAAAGCCGAAAAATTCTTCGGTCTTGCCAACTATTCCGACCCGGAAAACGCGGACATTGCACACCATGTATATCAGGCGATCCGCGCTCACGGCTGTATGCACCGCGACATCGACTATGTGGTGAAGGAAAATCAGGTTATCATCGTTGATGCATTCACCGGACGCATCTCTCCCGGCAGACGCTTCTCCGACGGTCTGCATCAGGCGATTGAAGCCAAGGAAGGCGTGAAGATCCAGGGCGAAAACCGCACCAACGCTACCATCACCTATCAGAATTTCTTCAGAATGTACAAGAAGCTGTCCGGCATGACCGGTACCGCTCTGTCCGAAGAAAACGAATTCCGTGAAATCTACAACCTGGACGTTGTGGAAGTTCCCACCAACCGTCCCATGATCCGCAAGGACCACCCGGACGTTGTTTACCGCACCAGAAACGGCAAGGAAAAGGCAATTATCGAGCAGATCAAGAAGTGCCACGAAAAAGGCCAGCCCGTCCTCGTCGGTACCGTATCCATCGAAAAGTCCGAGGATCTGTCCAAAAAGCTGAAGGCTGCCGGAATCCCCCATACCGTCCTCAACGCAAAGAACCACGAAATGGAAGCCGACATCGTGGCGCAGGCAGGTAAGCTCGGTGCCGTTACCATTTCCACCAACATGGCAGGCCGTGGTACCGACATCATGCTGGGAGGTAATGCGGAATATCTGGCAAAGGCGCAGATGAGAAAGGAAGACTACGAAGAGGGTATGATCGCTCTCGCAACCGGTTCTTCCCAGAACGTCAGCGAAGAAGTATTTGCCGCACGGGATTACTACCGTGAACTGTACCAGAAGTATCAGGAATACATCCGTCCCGAAGCCGATAAGGTAAGAGAAGCCGGCGGTCTGTTCGTCATCGGTACCGAACGCCATGAATCCCGCCGTATCGACAACCAGCTCCGCGGACGTGCGGGACGTCAGGGCGACCCCGGCGAATCCAGATTCTTCCTGTCCTTTGAAGACGATCTGATGCGTCTGTTCGGTTCCGACAGAATTGCGGGTGTGGTTGACAAGCTGGGCATGGACGATGACACTCCCATCGACGCAAAGATTCTCTCCGGATCCATCGAATCCGCACAGAAGAAGCTGGAAGACCAGAACTTCAACCGCAGAAAGAACGTCCTTGCTTATGACGACGTTATGAACCAGCAGAGAAGCGTAATCTACAAGCAGCGTTCCGATGTTCTGGAAAACGCCGATCTCCGTGAAAAGATGCAGTCCATGATCACCGAAACCCTCAACGATGCGGTCGACAGATACCTCCACGAGGAAACCATGGATCAGTGGGATGTGGAAGGACTCAAGGGCAGATACATGAACATTCTCTGTACCGCAGACGAATGGAAGGATCTCACCGGAGATCCCGCAGAAGTCCGTGAATCCATCCGCAAGACCCTTCAGGAACGTGCGTCCGCCCTCTATCTTGCCAAGGAAGAGCTGTTTGGAGCCGAAAAATTCCGTGAAGTGGAACGTGTGGTTCTGCTGGCGGAAGTCGACAAAAAGTGGCCCGATCATCTTGAAGCCATGGACTCCCTGATGGAAACCATCGGACTGCAGGCATATGCACAGAGAAACCCCATTGCGGAATACCGTCTCTACGGCGCAGACCTCTTTGACGAAATGGTTACCAGCATCCGCGACGATACAGCCCGCAAGATTCTGATGGTAATTCCCAGACCTCAGGAAGCCGAAGTGAAGCGCGTGGAAGTTCTCAAGCCCATCGCGGAAAACGGTGTTGCGGCAGGCGGCGCACCCAAGCAGCCTCTCGCAGCCAAGAAACCCGTAGTGAACAAGACTCCCAAGGTAGGCAGAAACGATCCCTGTCCCTGCGGCAGCGGCAAGAAGTACAAGAAGTGCTGCGGCGCAAATCAGGGTACTGCTGACGAAGAATAATCCGGAGGCGCTGAAATGGGATTCGGAATTCTTCTCATCGGATATTTCGTAACATTCGCGTTCTCTGTTTCCAGTTACTATTTCTTCGCGGACATCATCGGAATTCTCATCATGCTGTATGCGTTTTCCAGGCTGTCCCGATACAACCGCTATTTTGTTGACGCCATGGTGCCGGCACTGGGATTTCTGGTGCTGTGCGCCGTCAACGCGGCATCCATGATGTTCCGGCTGTACCCCATGGACGGAAAGGCCGACCTGATCGTGGATATTCTCAAGACTGCAGCGGCATGTGCGACCCATGTGTTCGTCTTCCTCGGTACCCGGGGAATCTCACTGGGCGCGGATTCCAGAAAGCTGGTGGAAAAGACCCAGCGGAATTTTGTGGCAACCATGATCTACTACGCTGCAAATCTGACCATCGTGCTGCTGTCCTTCTTCATAACTTTTGAAACCCAGTACGTCAGCACCGTGGTGTACCTGTACTGGATTGTCTGCATCATCCTTAACATCGCGCTTTTCTATCACTGCTTCGGCATCCTGATCCCGGCAGACGAGGACGAAGATGAGGTAAAGCGGTCGAGATTCGAGTTCATCAACAAGATCAACGATAAATTTGACAGCTTTGACATCAAGTCCAACGAATACCGGAAGCAGTCCATGGAAATGGCGATGGAAGAAGCGAAAAAGCGGGCAGAAGAAAAAAAGAAGAAGGAAAAGCCGCGGCATATCCATCCGAAAAAGAAAAAATAAAGTGGGAGGAACCCTATGGGCTTTGGTCTGATCACAGCCGGATTCATTCTTCTGTTCAATCCGGTTTTTTATGTCATCGATATCATCCCCGACGCCATCGGATTTTTCCTGATCGCCGCCGGGCTGTCAAAACTTTCCTGTTTTGTGGAAAAAATCGCACAGGCACGGAGTCTCCTCCTGAAGCTGGCGTATGTGGAGATTGCAAAGTTTTTCTCCATTCTGCTCATCCCTTACAACGGCGGCTCCGACAAGATTCTCTACACCTTTGTATTCACCATCGTTGAGCTGCTCATGTTCATCCCTGCCATGAACTGGCTGTTCGAGGGATTCTCCTACACCGGTATCTGGTACGGCGGCACCGCGCTCTATGCCAAGCATGACATCGTAAAAAACGTAAAGAAGGACGGCAAAAAGGAAAAGCAAGCGGTCCGCTCCGTGGATGCCATGACCCGCACCAAAAACGCGATTCTGGTGTTCTACATAGTCCGCGTTGCCCTTACCCTGCTTCCCGAGCTGACCGAGCTTCAGCTGTATGACTATCTGGGCGAGGTCACCGCACTCAGCAGAAGCGCGACCTACTATAAGCCCTTCCTGTACGTCGTCTGTGCGCTGACCGTCATCATCTGGGGCATCGGATACATCAGAAAGGTCTGCGCATTCTTCGGCTCCCTGAAGAAGGACAAAGCGTACATGGATGCCCTGAACCGCAAGTACGAGTTCGACATCCTGCCAAGAGAGAACTTTTTTACCGCACTGGATATGAAGCGGGTACTGACCCTGATGCTTCTGGCATCTGCGGCTTCCTTCATGCTGGTGGTTGACGGCGTGAATCTGTTCGTGGGCACCATCTCCGCCGGACTTCTCATTGCGGCAGCCGTGATCCTCCGGAAATATTCCAAGGCGGCGCTGTTCATCATTCCCATTTCCGCAGTCCGCGGGATTCTGGCGGCGGTGAATCTGGTTCTCCAGACCCGGTATTTCGCCGAATACAACGCCATGGACGCAAAATGGATTTCCGGTGCCACCGCGCGGTATTATAAGATCGCAATGCTGGAATCCGTGGAATACGTCTTCGCCATGGCAGCCTTCCTGTTCTTCATCGCCATCCTCATGAAGGTGGTCAAGAATCATCTGGAAGTCACCGGCGTGGAAACGGACAACGCCATGTATTCCAAACGGAACCGCGACATTGAAACCTACAACGTCATCGGCTCCAAGCTGCTCCTCACCGCAGTGCTGACCATCATCAATTTCATTATGTACTGCGCGTACCACTATCTGGTAGTGGAAATGTCGGCCATCGGTGTGATCATCATCGTGATTGCCCTGATCTGGATTGCATACACCCTCCACACCGTAAGCACCATCGCAAACCTCATCTACAACAAGGAACTGGAACGGTTCTGACATAGGAAAGCGGGACTCCGTAAAGGAAATCCCGCTTTTTCTTATTCGTATTTGATCATTTTCATCTGCCGCAGCAGCTCATCCGCCGCATCTGCCGCGGTGTATTCACCCCGGTCAATTTTTTTGAACAGTCCGCGGAGTGTGCTGACAAAGTCGGGAATCTCGTATCCCCGGATCCCTTCGGCAAGCTGTGTCAGAAAAATTTCATACAGAGCATCACTGCCGTTTCCATAAGCAGTATTCTCTTTCTTCTGAGCACCCGCATAAAGCTGAAAATTACCGAGGCTCGAATTTCTGTCCTGTTCCATGAGACAAGCCAGAAACATCACCGCCAGCTCCTTGTTTGGAGAGTTGGGATTGACGGCATAAAATCCGCCCGTCCATGTCTGTTTGTAGTCATCGGATATTTTCATCATGGGTACCGCGGTGTGATCCGGCTTCAGACTGCCGCCCAGCCCGATGTTCTGTACATTTTTCAGAAGGACGGGCAGTCTCGTGGAGCCGCTTCCCAGGTAGACAGACGTCTCCTCCTTCAGATCATAGGCCAGATCGAACAGCAGCTTCAGATCCTTTTCCGCCTGCCGGTCTGTGATCACGTCAGCCATGTAGTTGGAAATCAGCTGCTCAAACCACGGGTGCATCAGGACATAAAGGCTGGTACCGGCCATGAGGTAATTGCCGGATTTCAGCGGAATATCATCCAGAATTCCCGGCAGATCTTCCAGTGTCCGGGCAAGGGTCACATCTCCCGTCACGCAGGATTTGTTGACCTGCATGGAAGTGGTGTACAGATTCACCGGAATCAGCGCAGGGATCCCGTCGACGGTACAGAGCTCCTTCACACCCGGTATCATCCTGTCATAGTATCCTCTCAGCAGGGGATACCGTGACAGATCCTCGTAGTACATACTGTCGAACAGCTCGGACATTTCCGTGGATACATAGAAGATATCGAAATCCGTATCTCCGGCGAGGAGTTTTTTCGCCAGTGTGAACTGATAGTCGTCCCGGTTTCCGATGCCGCGCTGATGGCCTTTTGCGTAATAGCCGTTGTTGCACATGAGCCGGAAGATATTGGGAGACGCATTATCGGATGTTTCATCCGTCTGCCGGAACAGATTCAATGTCTGCAGATTATCGGTGAGGGAAACTCTTTCCTCAGAAGGTTTATAGACGGAAGTGGCGTAGTGTCCGTTGGAGAGTATGAGGTACCCGTCCATGATGCCGTGTTTTGTGATGATCTTGTCGCCGCTGACTGTGATCTGACGGGTAACTCCGTCGTCAAAATGATAGCTGTAAACATTGTAGGAATCTCCGTAGTACAGAATCTGCCGTTCCGGATCGTAGTCAGGACTGTAAGGAACTCTTGAAGCGGGAGCAAAATCCCCGTGAATCAGAGTGCTCTCCTCTCCGTCCAGACGGAGCAGATTGAGGGAATCCGCGAAACCGTATTCGTCGAAGTTCTGGGTGAAATAATACAGGACTCCTTCAGACACAAACATACGGACGACGTTTTCCGTATCAATTACCGTGTCTTCTCCGGTTATGGGATCATACCGGTGGATTCTGTATTCGAATGTCGAAGCTTCGACACTGTACGGCTCCTCCACCCAGTAATAAATGGAGTTGTTCAGGTAGAACCAGGTGTCGGGGTATCCGTACAGTTCTTCCAGCAGCTCGGGCTTCGGATATCTGTTGAGAAGATTGCCGTCTGTGTCAAAAATATAGAACCAGACAGTCCACGTATCCTCCGGTCTTTCGCTGAAGGGGAGCATCAGTGTCTGCGAAGAAGCATCATATGTGAGCAGATGATGATGCGCTCTGAGCTCATACTCCGGAAGCCCTTTCAGCGTAACCACACGGCTCGGCACGGAGGACATGATATCCTCGTACTCTTCAATCTCAAATACGGTATCCGGTTCGCGGGCGGCGGTGTATGCCTGTTCTTCTTCCAGGGTCATACGGATCATCCGCTCGGCTTCTTCGTCCGGACAGGAATTCATCATGTATATGGCATCGCTCCCGATGGAGATACCGGGATGCAGAATCGTGTTGAGTTCCGTTTCAATAAACTCATATTCCTTGATCTTACGGACTTCCTCGAGGACAGTTCGTATGGTTCCCGGTTCCGCTTTCATCCGGATAGTGTCGGGCAGGGAGGTGACTGCATCCTGAGGCACATCCGCCGGGGATGTACAGGAGGACAGAATAAGGAGCGCGGACAGCAGAAAAGGGCACAGCCGATGTTTTTTCATAAAAATCTCCTTTCAGATTAGAAATAGGAAACCCTTTATGAACACAAACAACTGTGCCCCTGTTATGTGACAGGATTTTTTGAGGATTTACAGTTTATTCACAATATTTTTTGCACCCGTTCAGAAGGTTCCGCCGGAGGTCCGCTCGATGATCATGTCCTGCCACTGCTTATTCAGCGTGACGAACCGGGCATTCCAGCCGGAAACACGGACGGACAGGGTCTTGTACTGCTCGGGATGCTCTCTGGCGTCCAGCAGAACCGCGGAATCCAGCACGTCCGTCTGCATGAAGAATCCGCCAAGGGTCAGGAAGGTCTTGTACAGGCCGACCAGTGCCGCGACTCCGTTTTCGCCGGAAACCGAGGTGGGATGGAGCCGGATATCCAGCGCCGCACCGGAAACCTGCTTCACCAGATCCGCCTTGCAGTAGGACTTGATGACAGCGGTGGCGCCTTCGGTGTCCGTTCCGGGCGTAGGGCTGTCGTTTCCTGCGAGAATCGCGCCCTTCAGGGTACCCATGGGAGAGGGAACACGGCTGTCCATCCAGTTGATCTGGCGGCCGAAGGTGGAAACGCCGGGAATGTAGATCACGGGAGACTCACCGTTGTGGGAGAGCACCAGATCCGCGAAAGTGTCAAGAATCCGGGACACATAGGAGTCCGCTTCATCGTCGTCGTTGCCGTAGTAGGTGACCGAGTTCATCGCCCGCTGACGCAGTTCTTCGTACCCCTCCCAGTTGACGGACAGGGCGTGCATCAGCTCATCGAAGGAGACAATTTTCTGCTTGAAGCAAAGCTCGTCAATTGCGTGAAGGCTGTTGCCGGCATCGGGAGCGCCGCCGATGTGAGGGGAGAGAACGGTATATCTGGGACCGCCGCGGTAGTAGGACTTGCCGTTCTTCGCGCAGTCTTCGGTAAACAGGGAAATAACCTCAGCCGGCGGACCGACTTCCTTCCACTTCCACTTGCCGGGGATATCGCTGCGGTTCCGTGCCCGGAGTACATTGTCGGTGAAATGCCGGTCGACGAATTCCTTAAGCCGTGCAGTGTAGGCATCCCACAATTCCTCGAAGGAAGAGAAGGACTTCGGATTGTCCGGCAAACCGATGACATCCTTCATCAGCATGGAGTACCCGTCGAAGGGGTGGTAGATGAAGAAGGTCTGCCCGGGAATCTGCACCTCCCAGCAGCCGTCGTTGGCAAAGCCCCGGGCTTCGATGGGATCGTATCCGATGGATTCCAGGGAACGGAGAATCAGCTCTTCGTTGTAGACCGCAATCACGCCGCCGCCGTACCGGACAACTTCCGCAATCCTTGCAAGCAGTTTGTCATCGGTATTTCTGTTCAGACGTACCGTGATGGGAAAGTCGGAAATGCCCAGCTCCTCGATGATGTCCAGCACCAGATAGGTGACTTCGTTGGTTACTTCATTTCCGTCCCGGTCAATCCCGGCAAGCACGATGTTCTGATAATGCTGTGCATCTCCCGATCCGACTGGGGTGTCCGACTGGATCCATTCACAACCCTTGATAAAGAAGTGTGCAAGAATCTCCCGTGCTTCGTCAAGGGTAAGAGTACCGTCAGCAAGATCCTTCTTCAGATAAGAGCCGAGCATCTCGTCAATGCGTCCGATGCCGGACCAGTTGCCTGTGAGACGGGTGAATGCAAAGGTGAACCACAGACTCTGCACCGCTTCGTGGAAGCTGCGGGGCGGCTGGAAGGGAACCCGCAGAAGAAGATCGTGGCAAACGGGATTCTTATCGCGGGTTGCGGCAAGATAACGGGAGTGCCAGATGCGGAAATGATGAACCACCCGGCGCAGATATGCGGTATAGGGGCGGTCCATGTACTGCTCCAGCTCCCTGGCGATGCCGTTGATGCCGATTTTCAGAACCCGGTCGAAGCCCAGCGTCACATGGCTGACGGATCCGAAAACATAGTTTCCGTTGCATAAAGCCGGGACGGTATGATGTATCGCTTTGCCCAGAGTAGCCGCGCCGACCACTTTTTCACCGTCAATCAGCCTGAGCGGGCATTTGCGGACAATGGCATCGATGCAGTGGGAATACTGATCGTACGGTGGCATCGAATCAAATCTGTTCGATGCATCCACCTCAACACCCATGGTTTTCATGGCGTCATCACCATATTTTCCGTGAAGACTGTCCCACGCAAACTGCCGTGTGGCTTCGCTGAGACGAACGGGACGCTTCAGTCCGGTTGTACATAAAAATTCCATAAAACCTCCTGTGTCAGACTCCGATTCTTTGTTGACTTTATTATAATACATCCGCAGTCGCTTTGCAAGACGGGAAATAATCTTTTTCGGAGAAATTCACAAAATCTATGGAAATACGGAAAAAGATGTGTTAAAATAGCAGTAACCAAATTCATCCCCATATAAGGAGAACTGATATGCGTACCAATACCATCAAGCTTGACTACAGGAAGAGCACCCAAATGGTAGCTCACAGAGGCGTATCCGGTCTGGAACGCGAAAACACCGCTGCCGCTTTCATCGCTGCCGGCAACCGTACCTACTTCGGCGTGGAAACCGACATTTACCACACCTCCGACGGCAAGTATGTCTGCCACCACGACGGCTCCACCAAGAGAATCTGCGAAGTTGACCTTCCCATCGAAGGATCCACTTTCGACGAGCTGCGTGCGCTGAACTTCACCGACGTGGACGGCGCTACCGACCGTGCGGAAGTACGAATCGCAACTCCCTATGAATACATGAAGATCTGCAAGAAGTACGCAAAGCACTGCGTTCCCGAGCTGAAGTCCAACTTCACTCTGGAAGAAATGAAGGAAATCATGCAGATTTTCGCAGATGCGGACTATCTGGATCACACCTGCTTCATCGCGTTCAACATTGCAAACCTTGATCTGGTAAAGCAGATCCGTCCCGAACAGGAATGCCAGTTCCTCACCTCCAAGTGGGATGACTCCCTCCCGGCCATGCTGGCGGAAAGAAAGATGGGTCTGGACATCCATTACGGTCAGCTCACCGAGGAAAGAATCAAGGCTCTCCACGATGCGGGTGTAGAAGTAAACTGCTGGACCGTGGACGATCCCGAAAAGGCTCTGGAACTGATCGACTGGGGCGTAGACTACATCACCTCCAACATCCTCGAATAAGACTCATAATACGGCATGGGATACGTCCTGTGCCGTATTTTTTTGAGAAAATTCCCGGCAGTATGAAACTTTCCGCCTGTTCCGTACGTCTTATTAACAAAAGCACAGGAGGTGTGGCATGACAAAACGGATACGGATATTCTTGTTTCTTGCAGTACTGTTTCTCGTGGGAGTGGTTGTGTTTCTTGTGTTCTTCCGTCCCATGGTGATTCCCGGGAAAAACAGCGGAGAACCGACCGGCGGAGAGATTTCAGTACAAACCCAGTTCCCGGTGTATGATAAAAGCTGTGACCATGTGACACTGGTGATCGAGAACAATTCCGGAGATGCAGCGGAATTCGGAAGACCGTGGAAGATGGAGAAAAAGGTGCTTGGGCAGTGGTCGGAGGTTCCGTTCGGTGAGATTGCCTTTACTTCCGAGGCGATCTGGCTGAAGGACGGCGGATCATGGGCGCAGAACTGCCATCTGACTCATTTCATCGGTTCCATCGGCGACGGCAGTTACCGGATCGTGAAGGAAATCGGCGATGGTACATATTACGCGGAATTTGAAATCGGTACATCTGTGATCACGGCAGAGACTCCTTACGGTCACGAAAAACTGGAGAATCTGTCCCTGACTCCCGATGTGATTCCCGTATCCAACGCAGTATATATCGAGAACGGAGATCTGCACAACGGAGATCAGCTGACGGAATTTCTCGGAGCATGGAATGTCCATGGTATGGGATACCAGCTCCGCAGCGCATACTGTGGTGATGAAGGACAGGTTGTCATAGAGGATGTGACGATCCTTGACGACGACAAAATCCTGTGGCAGTGCGACACCCGGCGTGCGCCGAACGGCACCGTCACACAGAAATACTACAGCAATATCGTCACGGACGGAGAGCGCCTGTATCTGTCCGACTGGAACGAATACCGCGGCGACGGGAGCGAGAGGGTTCTGCTGAATTTCAGTCTGCCCGGCAATACATCCAATGAGGCAGTAAAGATTATCGGGGAATATACCACACGGAACGTAATCCTGTACCGCTGGTCGGAGGACGGAACCTTTGCCGGCGGGATTCACGATATTGGTCTGAGCCTGAGCCACTACCCGGTGACCGGCGGATCCATGGGCAGTATGATTGAGATTACCCGCAAGAATCTTCCGGATCCCGATAACTTTGTGTACGAGGATCTGCAGTGGACGAAGGACAACGCGCTGATGGTGATGGTGCGGACGGATCCTCTGCTCTCATCCCCCGAATACTACTACGAATTCATCGACGGCGCCACAGGTGAGCGTATTTCCTATACATCTTCCTCTTACCGCTACCAGTGGGCTGACGGGGAAATCATCATTCCCGAATAATCCCGGAACACAAAAAAGATACGGCGTGAGAAATCATACCGTATCTTTTTCTTCATTATTTCAGTCTGTCGATGCCGCGCACCGTCAGGAGTCCGCTGTCCACGGTGAACTGTACTTCAAATCCCGCATAGGGAAAGCCGTAGATCCGCTCCGGGTCATTCTGATAGGACGGACGGGGATCTTCCTTCAGCAGTGCGATGAGACCGTCACGCTTGTCTGCAGGAAGTTTTGCGAGAAGTTCATCGGAAATCTCCACTTCCACCCGCTCGCCGGTCACATCCGCGGAAAATCCGCCCAGTGCATCCGGCTGACAGTCCGCGTGGGGAAGGTAGGGCTTGATGTCGTACACGGGCGTGCCGTCCATCATGTCAATCCCCGAGACATGAATCACCGCACCGTCGGCTGTTCCGTATTCTACCGATTCCAGCTTCACGCAGGACAGCCCGATGGGATTGGGGCGGTTGGGGGAACGTGTTGCGAATACACCCATCCGACGGTTTCCGCCGAGGCGGGGAGGACGTACGGTGGGAGACCATTTGCGTTCAGATCCGGCAGAGGCAAAGGCACCGGAAAAGCCCCAGATGATCCAGAGGTGGGAGTAGCCCTCCAGTCCCCGCAGAGCATCGGGATTGCGGTATTCCTTCTCGAATACAATGGTACCCGTCAGCTCCGGGACAATGCCGCTCTGACGGGGAAGGCCGAACTTATCCGGGAAATCCGTACGGACATGAGCGATGGTTTCAAGCTTCATCATCCACCTCAGCCGCCGAATTTCGGCTTGTAATCGTCGTTTTCAAACTTGTTTGTGTAATCCTGCTTCTGATTCCTCAGATCGGCAGTCAGCCAGCGGTATACCAGAACGATGGTCATAACCAATGCATAGGCAAAGGTATATACCAGCCAGACGGTCAGCACAGAGCCTTCATAACCGCCCATCAAACCGAAGAAGAGCCAGAATCCGATGTATGTACCGATGTAATGCAGAATCAGCCGGAGAGGGAACACCAGCAGATCCGAGAAGAGAAAACGGTTGGCCAGTCCCAGCAGGAAGGAGAACAGCAGCAGACCGAGAACCATGGCTGCGGTGGGAATCCATGCGGAGTTCACCGAATATCCAAGGAGATAAACAGCCGTGACGGAAAAAGTATAGAATATGCATCCTTCCGTGAATGCGTTCTTCAGAAATTGCAGTTTATTCAAGAGAATCCTCCGGAAATCGTTTGATTTGAAATAGAATACCATAAATTCATGAAGAGGCATGGTGTTTTGTTTGAACGGCTTCTGAAATGAATCTGAACATTTAATGAACAGCCGGAAGCGGAAAATCAATGGCCTTCCGGGAAAAGCTGTATGGACTGACTGAATAATGAATATTTTCGATGAATAAATGCCGGCATATCCATTGACATATTCAGGGGAAAGATGTATAATAATACTGACTATGCAGTATAATGCGGAAACATCAGCATCATGAAGAATATATAGGAGTTCAACCATGTCCGACAAGCCCAAGCTTTCCAGACACGCAGCGCGTGAAATCGTATTCCAGCTTCTTTTCGCAAGAGAATTTGACCGTGAAGCAGACGCGCTGGAGTTTTATGACAACCACGCTGACAACAGCGAAATCGAATATAACGATTACATCAGAGAGACTTTCCTGGGCGTATGCGGAAAGCAGCCCGAGCTGGATCCCGTCATCGAAGGCGCATCCATCAAGTGGAAGATGTCCAGAATGTCCACGGCAACCCGTTCCGTACTCCGTCTTGCGGTTTACGAAATGACTTACACCGAAGTTCCCGCGAAAGTGGTTCTCAACGAAGCGGTGGAAATCATCAAGACCTTTGACGACGAAAACGCACCTGCGTTCGTCAACGGTATCCTCAACAAGATTGCCCGCGACATCAGCAAGATCGGCACCGAAAATGCGTGACTGTCTCTTTCTGGGAATCGACACCAGCAACTACACAACCTCCGCCGCGATCTGTGACGGGGAAGGAAATGTCCTTCTCAACGCCAAAGTTCCGCTTCCCGTCAAGGAGGGCGAACGTGGGCTGAGACAGAGCGACGCGGTGTTCCATCATGTGAAAAACCTGCCGGAAGCATCCCGGGAAGTGGGCAGAATCATGGATGAAAACCGTGATAAACACCTCATCTCCGTCGGATGCTCCGCCACTCCCCGGGACAACGACGGCTCCTATATGCCGTGCTTCCTCTCCGGACTGGCAGCGGCCGAAATGACTGCGAACGTGTACGGCGTCCCCGTGGTGAAGCTGTCACATCAGGCCGGGCACATCATGGCGGCGCTGACCTCTGCCTGTGTCAACTCCGGTACGGACCGGGACGGCATCATGAATGAGAAATTCATAGCGTTCCATGTATCCGGCGGCACCACCGACGTGCTTCTGTGCGAACCCGACGAAAAGAGGATTTTCCGCATCACCCGGATCGGCGGCACAAAGGATATCAACGGCGGTCAGGCCATCGACAGAACCGGCGTGCGGATGGGTCTTGCGTTCCCCTGCGGTGCGGAGATGGACAAAGCCGCACTGACGTACGAAGGGAAGCTGAACAGACCCCGGATTTCCGTCAAGGATACATGGTGCAATCTGTCCGGTCTGGAAAACAAGGCGGCGCAGCGCTACGGGGAGACGGGAAGCATCCCCGAAACCTCCGCCTACACCCTTGATTTCATCGGAAAAACTCTCGAGAAAATCACGCAGAACGCGCTTCTGCAGTACGGGGCTATGCCCGTGATCTACGCCGGCGGCGTCATGAGTTCCCAGTACATCCGCCGGACTTTACAGAAATACGGAATGTTCGCCGATGCCGGGTATTCTTCCGACAACGCGGCGGGAATCGCACTTCTCGCCAGAGAATATCACAGGCGCGGCATACCGACAGAATGAATAACCAGATCAATCTTCAAACACCCGAAAAATTTCCCGGCGCACTGACGGTCACTCAGCTGAACGAATACGTCAAGCGAATCATCGACGGCACGCCCCAGCTGAACAACGTATACGTCAAAGGGGAAATTTCCAATTTCAAAAATCATTACAGCACCGGTCATTACTACTTCACCCTGAAGGATGAAGGCGGTCAGCTCCGGTCGGTCATGTTCAAATCTGCGGCGGCGAAGATGCAGTTCATTCCCGAGGACGGAATGAAGGTCACAGCCCACGGGCGGATTTCGTCGTTTGTCAGGGACGGTACCTACCAGCTCTACTGCGACGCCATGGAACCGGACGGAATCGGTGCCCTTTATGTTGCCTTTGAACAGCTGAAACGGAAGCTGGAACTGGAAGGACTGTTCGATCCCGCACGGAAGAGGCCCCTGCCGAAGATCCCCACCCGAGTGGGCATCATCACCTCCGCAACGGGCGCGGCCATCCGTGATATGATCAACGTGTGCGGACGGCGCTTTCCCTATGCCAGGCTGATTCTGTTCCCGTCGCTGGTACAGGGACCCGATGCGCCGCCCCAGCTCATCGCCGGCATGAATTATTTCAATGCGACCAGATCCGTGGATGTCATCATCATCGGACGGGGCGGCGGATCCATTGAAGACCTGTGGGCATTCAACGACGAAGGACTTGCCAGAGCTGTAGCAGCATCGAGAATCCCCGTCATTTCAGCGGTAGGGCATGAAACCGACTTTACCATCTGCGACTTTGTGGCTGACAGACGTGCGCCCACACCGTCGGCAGCAGCGGAGCTTGCGGTACCCGACACAGCGGAGCTGAAGCGGAAAATTTCCAATATCATCACCAGAGAAGCGGACGTTATCGGTGCCATGCTGAGACTGCGCCGTGAAAAGCTGGAATCTCTCGCAAATTCCCGCGCCATGACCGATCCCGGAAATCTCATCGAGGACAAGCGGATTCTGCTGGATCATCTCTCCGACAGACTGCGGCTTGCGGAAGACCGGGACCTGCAGATGAAAAAAGCGGAAATGGCGGCGGCGGCGGGCAAACTGAACGCGCTCAATCCCTTATCCGTTATATCCCGCGGCTACAGTGCCGTATACCGAGAAGACGGTGCGCTGGTGAAGAAAATCGAAGACGTTGAGCCGGGCGATAAGGTGGCATTCAAGACCATCGGCGGCGAAGCTCTCTGCACCGTGGACGAAATCAGAAAAAACAACGGGTGACAACATGAATCAGAATATAAATATGAATGAAAATAGAATAAATCCGGATGAGATGACCTTCGAGGTTGCCATCGCGCGTCTGGAGGAAATCGTGCGGATGCTGGAAGGCGGAAGTGCGCCTCTTGACAAATCCCTTGCCATGTTTGAAGAAGGCGTGGCGCTGGTGAAGCTGTGCAATTCACGGCTGGATACGGCAGAACAGAAGGTAAAAATCCTGACGAGTGCCGGTGACGGAACCCTCGTGGAAACCGATATGAAATAACGGAGGGAATTATGGAAAACAGAACCTTCGCAGTGGTTGAGAATGCTCTCCGCATTGCGGCGGAAAAAGTCGAGAGTGCACTGACGGAATACCTTTCCGAGCGTTATGTCGGCGATACCGTTACCGCACAGGCAATGGCATATTCCACCCTCGGCGGCGGCAAGAGGATCCGCGCTTTTCTGGTGCTGGAATTCGCGAGAATGTTCGGAGCCAGTGAGGAAGCGGCCATGCCCTTCGCCTGTGCGCTGGAATGCATCCATGCATACTCCCTGATTCACGACGACCTGCCCTGCATGGATGACGATGACCTGAGACGTGGAAAGCCCTCCTGTCATATCCAGTTCGGAGAAGCCCAGGCGCTTCTGGCAGGAGACGGACTTCTCACCTTTGCCTTTGAACTGTGTGCATCCAATAAATATGTGTCCCACAAATCCGCCCGCCTTGCGGTTTCCGCGCTTTCCAGTGAAGCCGGAGCCATGGGCATGGTCGGCGGTCAGACACTGGATCTTGCCAACGAAGTGAAGAGTTATGCGGATCTCCGAAAGATTTACCTGATGAAGACGGGTGCCCTGATCCGTGCGGCGTGTCTGCTTGGATACTTTGCCGCTACGGACAGACCTCACGAACGCGACATCAAGAACATGAGCCTGTACGCCGAAGCCATCGGACTGGCGTTCCAGATTCACGATGATATCCTCGATGTAAAGAGCAGCACCGAAATGCTCGGCAAAACCGTTGGCAGCGATGCGAAAAACGACAAGAAAACCGTACTGGAATTCCTTTCCATGAAAGAAGCGGAAGAAGAGGAAACCCTTCTGACCCTTCTCGCAGTGGAAGCGGTGTCCGATTATACCGACAGCGAGCTTCTCTGCAAGCTTGCGATCTGGCTCCTGGCGCGGCAGAAATGAGACTTGACGTTTATCTTGCGGAACATCGTCTGGCAAAGAGCAGAAGCCGCGCATCCTCCCTCATCGAAGGCGGATTTGTAACCGTAAACGGAACCCCCGTCACCAAGGTATCTTATGCCGTAAAAGAAGGTGATTCCGTACTCGTCACCGGCGAGGAACACGGATTCGTCGGACGGGGCGGCATGAAGCTGGACGGTGCACTGAACCGGTTCGGACTGGATGCTGCCGGATTTGTCTGTGCCGACATCGGGGCATCCACTGGCGGATTCACCGACTGCCTGCTGAAGCGCGGAGCTGTGAAAGTCTACGCTGTGGACTCCGGTCACGGTCAGCTGGATGAGAGTCTTGTGTCCGACAGCCGGGTGGTCAATCTGGAGGGAGTCAATGCACGGTATCTGAACCGGGAACTGATTCCCGAAGCCTGCGGCCTTGCCGTGTGCGACCTCAGTTTTATTTCCCAGACGCTGGTGATTCCGGCTGTGCGGCAGATTCTGGGGGATGACGGGCTGTATCTTGCCCTCATCAAGCCCCAGTTTGAATGCGGCAGGGAAGCTGTCGGCAAGGGCGGTATAGTGAAGGATAAAAAACAGCACACCGCCGCCATCCGGAAGGTGCTTCAGGCCGCTGCGGAAAATGGGCTGATGCCAAAGAAAATCATGAAATCCCCCATTCAGGGCGGCGACGGCAATACGGAATTTCTGTTCCTCGCGTCCGTGGGCGGAATTGCAGACGTAACCGAGCAGGACATCAGGGAGGCTGTCAATGAATAGAACCGAAACCATCGTCCTGATCCCCAATACATCCAAGAAAATCCCCCATGACCGGATTATTGCCCTGCTGAACCGTCTCCGTGACGGCGGATGCCGGGTCTATACTATGCCGGAATTCGTGGACTATCTGTCCTTCGCTGCGGATCTGATCACCGTGATTGACGACCGTGCGGAGCTGTCCGGGATGCAGGCGGCTCTGGTGCTGGGCGGCGACGGTTCCATCATCGAGGCATCCCATATGCTTCTCGGTGAGAATATCCCCATCATCGGCATGAACTTCGGGCATGTAGGCTTCCTTGCGGAAATCGAGATGAGTGAAATGGATCTGATCGACCGGCTTCTGGAAGGGGACTATGAGATCGACGAGAGAATGATGCTGGATGCCGCAGTAACCGATGCAGGCGGACGGGTGAGGGGCAGTTTTACCGTCCTGAACGATGTGGTGCTGACCAACGGCCCCGTGGCACGCCTGATCAAATTCGACGTGTACTGCGATGACTGCAAGGTGGAAACCTGCCGCGCGGACGGGATCATCGCATCCACGCCCACAGGCTCCACGGCGTATTCGCTCTCGGCAGGCGGTCCGGTGCTCTATCCTCTGCTTGAGGGGATCTGCCTGACTCCTATCTGCCCCCATACGCTGAATTCCAGACCCATCATTTTCCACGGCGGATCCGTCATCCGTCTGACCGACTTTGCAAACAACAACGCTTCCGTCTACCTCAATGCCGACGGGCGTGACGATATACGCATCAATGAGGGCGACACGGTGGACATCCGCCGCTCCTCCTACAGAACCCGGCTGATCCGCATCAAAAAGGGCGGCTTCATCGGGGCACTGAACACCAAACTCTCCGACAAGTAATGGAGCACTTGATCTGAACAATAATTTTTATGTCTATACAAGCACGAAAGGATTGCCATGAAAATCAAGCGACACAACAAAATTCTTGAGATCATCGAGAATTACAACATCGAAACCCAGGAGGAGCTGATCGCCAAGCTGAGACTGGCCGGTTTCGATGTGACCCAGGCAACCGTATCCCGCGACATCCGTGAACTGAAACTGCTCAAGCAGATGTCCGATATGGGAACCTACAAGTACGTGGTTCCCAAGAACAACCACAGCGAAAACCAGCACGTGTACAGCCGTGCGTTGGCAAGCTCCATCAAGAGCGTGGATTCTTCCATGAACGATATCGTCATCAAGACCTATCCCGGCATGGCTCAGGCCGTTGCGGCAGGGGTTGACTCCCTGCACGAAAGCGACATTCTGGGCTGCGTGGCAGGGGATGACTGCATCATCATCGTGACCCGCGACACCGATTCCGCAGTTGCCATTGCACACCGCATCACCAAGCTGATCAATTCCTGAGAAAATGCTCTGGAATCTCTATATCGAGAACATCGCCGTGGCGAAGCAGCTGGAGATTTCCTTCAGAGAAGGCTTCACCGTCATCACCGGGCAGACCGGAGCCGGCAAGTCCATTATCATAGACAGCCTGCTTCTGCTGTGCGGCGCCAAGAACGGCCGTGAGCTGATCCGCAGCGGCGAGGAGAAAGCGGTGGTTTCCGCCATTTTCGGATGCGCGGAGTCTTCTGCCGTTCGTCTTGCTGAGCTGGGTTATCCCGCGGATGAAAACGGGGAACTGGAAATCAGCCGAACGATCAATGCAGACGGACGCTCCACGGCGAAAATCGGAAGGAAAACGGTGCCCATTTCCGCGCTGAAGGAGGTTTCCTCCGTTCTGCTGGGCATCCAGACCCAGAGTGAACGGAGCGCATTTGCCGACAAATCCACCTATCCCGCACTTCTCGATGCCTTTGCGGATACCGAAGAAGAACTGAAAACCTACGCCGCGGCATATGAAAAGCTGACGGACGTACGGAATCAGCTGGCAGATCTGAAAAAGGCCATGAGCGAGCGGGAGATGATGCTGGATATTCTACGGTATCAGAAAAAGGAAATCGACGCCGCGAAATTTTCTGCCGATGACGAGGAAGAGAGGCTGATCCGCCTGCGGACACGGCTGAAATCCATCGAACGGGTGGCGAAATACTCCGGCGTGGTCACAAAATCCCTGGCGCACAGCGAGAAAGGCGTCACAGCGGCGTACCTGATCGAACGTGCCGAAAACGCTCTGTCCCAGCTGACGGATGTGGTGGAAGGCGCCGACGAGATGGTGCAGAAGCTGACGGAATACCGGTATGAGCTGATCGACATCGCCGAACGGGTACAGGATGCTCTTGGCGACGAGATCGACAATCCGGCCGAAAAGCTGAATCAGGTGGAATCCCGGCTGTCCCTCATTGAACGGCTGGAGAAGAAATACGGCGCGACCATTCCCGAAATCAAGGCAAAGCGTGCGGAAATCGCTAAGCGCATTGCCGATCTTGAGGAAGGAGATATCCGTCTCACCGAACTCCAGCATGAGGAAGAAAAATGCATCTCCGAAGCAGCGGAAGCCGCAAAACTGCTCAGCGAAAAGCGCCAGTCTGCGGCTGTGACTCTGGCGGACGAGATTGTCGCATCCCTCCGTTTCCTGGATATGCCCAAGGTGCGCTTCCGCATTTCCGTCACTCCCATGCACGATGCATCGGGCGGATTTGTGTTCCGGCAGGACGGTTACGACGACGTGGATTTCCTGATTTCCGTCAATACCGGTGAGGATATCCAGTCCCTGGGCAAGGTATCCTCCGGCGGCGAGCTGTCCAGAATTACTCTGGCGGTGAAAACTGCCATGGCGGGCAAAAACGACTCCGGCACCCTGATTTTCGATGAAATCGACGCGGGTGTGTCCGGCAGTACCTCCGAACGGATCGGCATCATGCTTGCCAGACTCGCGGAGAACGCACAGGTCATCTCCGTCACCCACTCCCCCCAGATCGCATCCCTCGCCGGGTGTCATCTGCTGATTCAGAAGAAAGAGTCCGACGGCAGAACCGAAAGCTCCGTACACGAAATCACCGGGGAAGAGAGAACGGCGGAAATTGCCCGGATCATCGGCGGCATCAATGTCACCGAAAAACAGCTGGCTGCAGCACGGGAAATGCTCGGCCGCAATGCATGACAAAGCAAATAATATTCAATATTATTATAAAACAACAACTCACAGGAGCAAAACCAAAATGACTATTTTTGACGAACTCAAAGCGCGCGGCCTGATCGCGCAGATGACTGACGAAGATCAGATCAGAGACCTTATCAACAACGGTAAGGCTACTTTCTATATCGGCTTCGACCCCACAGCGGACTCCCTCCACGTAGGTCACTTCATGGCTCTCTGCCTGATGAAGAGACTCCAGATGGCAGGCAACCGTCCCATCGCCCTCATCGGCGGCGGTACCGCAATGATCGGCGACCCCTCCGGCAGAACCGATATGCGTTCCATGATGACCCGCGAAACCATCCAGCACAACTGCGACTGCTTCAAGAAGCAGATGGAACGCTTCATCGAATTCGGTGAAGGCAAAGCGCAGATGGTCAACAACGCAGACTGGCTCCTCGACCTCAACTATATTGACGTTCTCCGTGAAGTCGGCGCATGCTTCTCCGTCAACAACATGCTCCGTGCGGAATGCTACAAGCAGAGAATGGAAAAGGGCCTCTCCTTCCTCGAATTCAACTACATGATCATGCAGTCCTACGACTTCTACTACCTGTACAAGAATTACAACTGCAACTTCCAGTTCGGCGGCAACGACCAGTGGTCCAACATGCTCGGCGGTACCGAACTGATCCGCCGCAAGCTTGGTGAAGATGCACATGCGATGACCATCACCCTCCTTCTCAATTCCGAAGGCAAGAAGATGGGTAAGACCGCATCCGGTGCCGTGTGGCTTGATCCGAACAAGACCTCTCCGTTCGATTTCTACCAGTACTGGAGAAACGTCGGCGACCAGGACGTTCTGAAGTGCATCCGTATGCTCACCTTCCTCCCTCTCGAACAGATCGACGAAATGGACAAGTGGGAAGGCAGCCAGCTTAACACCGCAAAGGAAATCCTCGCATACGAACTCACCAAGCTCGTACACGGCGAAGAAGAAGCAAACAAGGCACAGGCTGCAGCAAAGGCTCTCTTTGCAGCAGGCGGCGCATCTGCGGAAAATATGCCCACCACTGTTCTCACCGCAGACGACTTCACCGACGGTAAGCTCCTTGTCATCGACATGCTTCTCAAGACCAAGCTCGCTGCTTCCAAGAGCGAAGCAAGACGCCTCATCCAGCAGGGCGGCGTTCTGATCGCTGACGCAAAGGTGGACTCCCTTGAAGCGACGATCGACGAATCCGCAGTGGAAGGCGACGGTCTGATCGTAAAGAAGGGTAAGAAGACCTATCACAAGATTACCAAGTAAGAATGAAACAATATCAATATCTGTTATTCGACGCGGATAACACGTTATTTGATTTTACAAAGGCGGAGTACCTGTCCTTCCGGGACACGTGCTCCGCATGCAATGTCAGCTATTCGGAAGAACTGTACGATCAGTACTCCGCGATCAACGACCGTTTGTGGAAGCTCCTCGAACAGGGCGGGATCAAACTGGACGCACTGAAAATCGAACGGTTCCGTGAACTCCTGCTCAAAAACGGCTTCACGGACGACGATGTGACGCTGACGAAAGCGCTCGAAATGCGGGACAGTTATATGGAAAACCTCGCGATGCAGACCTGTCTTGTCGACGGTGCGGAAGACATCTGCCGGAAACTGGCGGAGAAGTACGAGCTGTACATCGTCACCAACGGGATCAGCAAAATCCAGCGTTCCCGCTTCGGACGATCCGTTCTGCAGCCGTACTTCCGGGATCTGTTTATTTCCGAGGAAATCGGAGCGGGCAAGCCGGCGCCGGAATATTATGACCACGTTCTCCGTACAATCGGATGTACGGAGAAGCGGGCATACCTCGCGATCGGCGATTCTCTGACGTCGGACTGTGCCGGCGCTGTGAATTACGGTCTTGATATCTGTTATTTCAATCCGAAGAACAGGCCGGACGGCGGTCTGAAGATGACCTATACCATTCAACATCTGTCGGAACTTGAGGCGATCCTGCTTTAAGCTCTGTTTATCGTATTCGGAGGTCAATGTGACTCACAACCTTACCATGCTCAAGACGCTTGCGGAAGCGTACAACAACAACGAAAACAAAATAGAGATCCGTCAGAATGAGCCGATGAGCCGCCATACCACCTTCCGTATTGGCGGTTCTGCCGCTTTATTTCTGATCCCGCAGACGGTCGGTGCGCTGACCGATCTGTGCGGTATGATCCGCGAAACCGGTGCACGATACTATATTCTCGGCAACGGAAGCAACCTCCTTTTCGACGACAGCGGCTTTGACGGCGCGGTTGTCTCCATGGGAGCCCTTACCGGAATCTGTGTGGAAGGGAACCGTATCACGGCAGAATCCGGCGCACAGCTCATGAATGTCTGCAAAAAATCGCGTGACGCGGGACTTGCCGGACTGGAATTTGCATACGGTATTCCCGGATCCGTCGGCGGCGCAGTATACATGAACGCAGGTGCGTACGGCGGAGAAACCGCGCATGTCCTGCAGGAAAGCACCTATCTCGATCCGTCCGACCTTACCGTTCACACCATTCCGCTGTCCGAACATAAATATGGCTACCGCGAAAGCATCTATAAGCACAGCAATTTCATTATTCTTTCTGCCGTTTTTGAACTGCACGAAGGAGATACCGAAGAAATCGGCGCTATGATGAACGATTACATGAACCGCCGCATCACCAAGCAGCCGCTCGATTACCCGAGCGCGGGCAGCGTCTTCAA
>JAFQWY010000160.1 GCA_017407225.1 Clostridia bacterium
AGACGCAATCAAAGAAGCCATAACCGAATGGCTTACAGAACTGCTCGTCAGCGGTACCATGAACAACCTGACAGGACTGTTCGATACCGTTAACGAAAAGGTTGGGGACATCTCCAATCAGGTGGGACAGACACCCGCTGCATGGAACAGCAGTGTGTACACCATGATCCACACCCTGTCAGAAAACGTAATTGTCCCCATTGCCGGTCTGATTCTGGCATTTATCATGACACTGGAATTCATCCAGATCATCATTGAGCGAAATAACCTGCATGATTTTGAAATTTCCAACATCTACAAATGGATGTTCAAGACCGCCTGTGCTACGCTGATAGTGACAAATACATGGAACATCGTCATGGCGGTATTCGATATCTCCCAAAGCATAGTCAGTGACGCATCCGGCATTATCGTAGGAAGTACAACGCTGGATTTCGATACCCTGATTCCCGATCTTGAAAGCCGACTCAACGCCTTGGAACTCGGCGAACTGCTCGGTCTGTGGATTCAGTCCTTCCTCGTCGGTTTCTGCATGAAGGCACTGAGCATCTGTATTTTCATCATTACGTTCGGGCGCATGATAGAAATCTATCTCGTAACCTCCGTTGCCCCAATTCCGATGGCAACCATGATGAACCGCGAGAGCGGACACATGGGACAGAACTATCTGAAATCTCTCGGTGCGCTCGGCTTGCAGGCGTTTCTCATTATCATCTGCGTGGCAATCTACGCGGCATTGGTACGGAATATTGCCGTAACTGCTGATATTTCGGCGGCAATCTGGACTTGCATGGGATATACGGTGCTGTTATGCTTCTCGCTGTTCAAGACAGGCAGCCTTGCCAAAGGCATTCTCGGCGCGCATTAAGGAGGTGTGAATCGTGGCATACGTCCCCGTACCCAAAGACTTAACCAACGTCAAAACAAAATTTCTTTTCAATTTAACGAAGCGGCAGCTTATCTGCTTCGGCAGCGGTGCGCTGGTCGGTGTACCGCTTTTCTTTCTGCTCAAAGAACCCATCGGCACCAGCACTGCGGCACTCATCATGGTATTCGTGATGCTGCCATTCTTCCTACTGGCGATGTTTGAGCGCAACGGTCAGCCGCTTGAAAAGGTGGCAAAGAACATGGCGAATGTCCTGTTTCTGCGCCCGAAACAGCGACCGTATAAGACCAACAATTTCTATGACTGCCTTGCACGGCAGAATCAGCTTGACAAGGAGGTACACAGTATAATTCATGGCAAAACGAAAACTCACCAGACGCGAGAAAAAGCAGATTGAGTACGCGATTGCCAAGAACAAACAAAAAGACAAAAACAAGATGAGTGCGCAGGATTCCATCCCGTTTCAGCGGATGTTCCCGGATGGAACCTGCCGTGTCAATGAAAATACCTACACTAAAACCATTCGCTTTGCTGATATAAATTATCAGCTCAACACCAATGAGGATAAATCCGCCATCTTCGACGGGTGGTGCGATTTCCTCAATTATTTCGATTCGTCCATCAAATTCCAGCTTTCCTTCATCAACCGTTCCGCCAGCCGTGACAATGCGGTGCAGAGCATCAACATTCCCCTGCAGGGCGATGAATTTGACTCTATACGCACCGAATACACGGAAATGCTGCGGAATCAGCTTGCCAAAGGCAATAACGGTCTGATGAAAACAAAATATCTGACCTTTTCCATTGAAGCGAACAGCGTGAAAGCCGCAAAGCCGAGACTGGAACGGGTGGAAACGGATATTCTGAACAATTTCAAGCGGCTCGGCGTTTATGCCGAAGTGCTGAATGGATATGAACGGCTGGAGATCATGCACGGATTATTCCACATGGATGAACCCGAACCGTTCTCTTTTTCATGGGACTGGCTTATGCCGAGCGGACTTTCCACCAAGGATTTCATCGCACCGTCCTCGTTTGAGTTCAAAAACGGGCGGTATTTCACGATGGGCAAGAAGTTCGGCGCAATGTCATTTCTGCAAATTCTCGCACCGGAGCTGAACGACCGTCTGCTGGCGGATTTCCTTGATATGGAATCCAGCCTTGTTGTGACGATGCACGTTCAGTCCGTCGATCAGGTCACAGCGATCAAGACGATCAAGAGAAAGATCACCGACCTTGACCGCAGTAAAATCGAGGAACAGAAAAAAGCCGTAAGAGCGGGATACGACATGGACATCATTCCGTCCGACCTTGCCACCTACGGCAGTGAAGCCAAAAAGCTGCTTCAAGACCTGCAAAGCAGAAATGAGAGAATGTTTATGCTGACATTTCTCGTTATGAATACCGCTGACACGAAGCAGCAGCTTGAAAACAATGTATTTCAGGCAAGTTCCATCGCGCAGAAGTACAACTGCATCCTTACCCGCCTTGATTTTCAACAGGAAGAAGGTCTGATGTCCTCACTTCCTATCGGCTTGAATCAGATCGAGATTCAGCGCGGACTGACCACATCCTCCACGGCGATTTTCATTCCGTTTACGACGCAGGAACTCTATCAGAACGGCAAAGAAGCCTTGTACTGCGGTCTGAACGCCCTGTCCGGCAACATCATCATGGTTGACCGAAAACTGTTGAAAAATCCCAACGGAATCATCCTCGGCACTCCCGGTTCAGGTAAATCGTTCTCCGCCAAGCGCTCCATTGTGAATGTATTCCTCGTCACCGACGATGACATTATCATCTGCGACCCCGAAGCGGAATACGGAACGCTGGTAGAGCGTCTGAACGGTCAGGTCATTCACATTTCGCCGACTTCCACCGATTATGTGAATCCGATGGATCTGAACCTCAATTACAGCGATGATGAATCCCCGTTGTCACTGAAATCCGACTTTATCCTGTCTCTGTGTGAGCTGATCGTGGGCGGCAAGGAGGGATTACAGCCGGTTGAGAAAACCATTATCGACCGTTGTGTGCGGCTGGTGTATTGGGAATATCTTAATGATCCCGTCCCCGAAAAGATGCCGATTCTCGGTGATTTGTACGACGAACTGCGCCGACAGGAGGAAAAAGAAGCGCAGTACATCGCCACCGCACTGGAAATCTACGTCACCGGTTCGTTGAATGTGTTCAACCACAGGACGAATATCAACATCAATAACCGTGTTGTCAGCTTCGATATAAAGGAACTCGGCAAACAGCTCAAGAAGATTGGTATGCTGATCGTACAGGATGCGGTATGGAACCGTGTCACCGTGAACCGAGATGAGAGAAAGTCCACGCAATACTTCATCGACGAATGCCACTTGCTTCTGAAAGAAGAACAGACGGCGGCGTATATGGTGGAAATTTGGAAGCGATTCCGTAAATGGGGCGGTATTCCCACTGGCATCACCCAGAATGTCAAAGACCTGCTGGCGTCCAAGGAGATCGAAAATATCCTTGAAAACTCCGACTACATCTATATGCTCAATCAGGCGGCGGGTGATAGACAGATTCTCGCGCAGAAACTGAATATTTCGCCGCACCAGCTTTCGTATGTCACCCACTCCGGCGAGGGTGAAGGACTGCTGTTCTACGGCTCGACCATCCTGCCGTTTGTGGACAGATTCCCGAAGGATACGGAACTGTACCGCCTGATGACAACGAAGCTGAGCGAGAAAACAGAAAGCGCATGACAAAACGCCCGAAGTATATCGCGTCATGCAGCGGCGGCAAGGATAGTATAGCCACTTTGCTTTTGGCAGCACAGCATGATGAGCCGCTTGATGAAGTGGTTTTCAGCGAGGTTATGTTCGATTCAGGAACAAGCGGCGAAGTGCCGGAACACCGTGATTTTATTTACGACAAGCTCAAGCCGTTCTGCGAAAACAAACTCGGTGTAAAATTCACGGTTCTTCGTGCGAAAAAAACCTATGATGATGTATTTCATCATATCATCGTTCGCGGTCCCCACATGGGAGAAAAACGAGGTTTTGTTTGGGGAGGTATGTGTGCAGTAAACCGCGACTGCAAAATTCCTCCTATCCGAAAATACAATGCTTCGCTTTCATCCGACACCATCAGTTATGTTGGAATCGCCGCCGATGAACCCGACCGCCTTGCGCGGCTTGACAAAACGAAACAAGTCAGTTTGCTTGCCAAATATGATTTTACCGAAGCAGATGCGTTCAAGTTGTGTGCCGAACATGATTTGTTATCGCCTATCTATACCCATTGCTGTCGAAATGGTTGTTGGTTCTGCCCGAACGCAAGTAATGCGGAACTGCGACACATAGTCGTCAATCATCCTGAATTGTTTAATCGGCTGATCGAATGGGAGCAGGAAGAAAACGTATTTCATCGCAGACTCACACGCAAAGAAACCCCGTCCGAGATAAAAATGCGCCTGTCAGGTGCATCTCAGGCGGGGATTTCTCATTCAATCACATCTATATAATTATGAAAGGAATCAACATCATGGAAAACAAATTCGGAATTTTTCACAGCGAAACCTATGGTGATCTTCGTATTATCATGGAGGATGAAACACCCCTGTTCTGCGCCCGCGACCTCGGAATGATGCTCGGCTTCAAGGACATCGGCAGTGTAATCAACCATCACTGCAAGAATGTCCGCAAGTGCAAGTGTCCCACTCCTGCCGGTATGCAGGCGATGAACTTCATTGATCCTACCGACGCGGCACATCTTCTTTCCCACACCACCAGCATTGCCGCCGACGATATTGCAGAATGGCTGTTTACCACGGTCATTCCGACGGTGCTTCATGCGGAGGGGATTGAAGATGTCCCCGATGATGAACAGGAAGAAAATACTGCGGAAGTCACGGACGATGACGTATTCCTCATCCATGTAGGCGACTACTGCAATTATGTGGAAAACCTGTTTATGATGTGCCGTTACGCCTACGATCTTGCGAAAACCGTTGAAAAACTGCCTGATTCCGGTGAAAACACTTTTGCAAAGTACAGCGCACAGTATGTACTGCGGAACTGCAAAGAAATACTCGACGGGTACGGATTTGACTTCAAGGATTTGGAAGTTATCAATCACGAAAAAATCGACGCACTGTTCGATCATGACGTGATTACTCCTGCCCAAGCCGGATATTTCACCACAGAACAGCTTTCCGATGCTTTGTGTGACGGTATTTCCGAGCTGATTGCGGAACTGTTAGATAACGATGCCTAAACGCTCCCCACGTCTGCAATTCACGGAGGAAGAATGCGAGAATCCCGTGTTGAAAAAGGCAATCAAGAAATCCGATAAAGTGGCGGACAAGCTGGATAAGGCAGAATCCCAAATCCCCACGCAGAAGAAAATTGTTAAGGAAAGAACCACAGACCCCGCCACCGGGAAATCTGTGGTTCATCTGCGTTTTGAGGAAACAGAGAAAAAGCCGCCGTCCAAACTTGCACACATCACAGCAGATACACCCATTGATGCGCTTGCGTTACAATTCCATCGTGAAGCAAAAGATTCCGACAACTCCGCCGCAGAAGCCGTCGATGCGGGTGTCAGCACCGCGGAATCGGCACTCCACACGGCGCAGGCGGTATCGTATCCCCAGAAACTTCAGCCATATCGTGCCGCTGTCCGTGCAGAGAATCAGGCAGACAAAGCCAATCTGAACGCTTTGCAGAAAACGGTACAGCAGTCTACCTCCAACTCCAACGCATATTCCAAATATCTGCAGAAGAAAGCCATAAAAAAGGAATATGTCAACGCCAAGCGAACCTCCGAAAATACCGCCAAAGCGTCTGAGATTGCATCCAAAGCTGCCGCGACCGCCGCCGAGAAAACGAAGCAGACCGTGGAATTTGTAAAGAAAAATAAGAAATGGATTCTGCCGATCCTCGCCCTCGGTGCACTGCTGTTGATGTTTATGAGCATCATTTCGTCCTGCTCCATGATGTTTCAGGGTGCGCTCGGCAGTATCGGCACGACTACCTATCAGAGTACGCCGGAAGATATGGCGGATGTTGAAGCCGCGTACTGCGATATGGAAACCGCCTTGCAGGAGAAGATCGACAATTACGAATATCTCTGTCCCGGTTATGACGAATACCGCGTGACCGGAACTGTCCTCGGACATGACCCGTATGTGCTGACTTCCATCCTCTCAGCTGTTCACGGCGAATATACCCTGTCCGATGTGCGATCCGATCTTGAATCCATCTTCAATATGCAGTATGAACTGACGGAAACCGTTACAACGGAAACTCGTTACCGAACCGAAACGAGAACCGCATATTATCAGTATCGAGACCCCAATACGGGCGACATCTATCTGATTCCATACACATATGAGGTACAAGTGCCGTATGCCTACACGATCTGCACCGTCATGTTGACTTGTACGGCTATGGAGGATTTGGTGAACGATCTGCTGACAGAGGAACAGCAGGAACTTTATGAAACCTATATGGAAACCAAGGGCAATTACCCCGATTTGTTTTCCGACTAACCTGAACGAAAGGAGAAAACATGAACCCGAAAATCAACAAACTTAAAGCGGAGAAAGCGAAAAATCTCCGTAAAATCGCGGAAATGAACGCCCGCAACGAAGAAATCGACACGCAGGTGACGGAGCTTGAAAACCTCGACATCATCGGCATGGTGCGCGATAATGCCATCACTCCCGAAATGCTGGCTGAAATCATCAAAGCGGCGAAATTAAGTCCTATCCCCGCGCCTGCCCAAACGGAGGTACAGAATGAGGAGTAATCGAAAAATCCTGTCCTTCCTTCTTGCCGCTGTGATGGTTATGACACTGTTCGTTGTCCCCACGTCGGCAAGCGGATATTACAGTTCCGATGAATCCGGCAATACCACGCCGCCCGATGCCATCGACAACATCACCATCACAACCGAGGGTATCGTCATTGAAAACGACAATGCTGCAACGGAAATAGACGGCGAGGAAGTCGATCTCGATTCCTTTTTCGATGATCTGTTCAGTGTATTCGGCGGCACGGACGCGCTGACTCCGCTGGGAAACCTGACCCTGATCGACGATATTTTGCAGGATGAAAGCAACACCAGCGTGGAGAGCGTGGAGAACGAGCAGAAAAGCAAGCAGTTCATCACCGTGCAGACGAAAAACGGCAACTATTTCTACATCATCATCGACCGTTCGGGAGATACGGAAAATGTGTATTTTCTGAATCTTGTGGATGAAGCAGACTTATTCGCGCTGTTGGAAACGGATGAAGAAACAACCGCTGAGGAAACCGAACCCGCGCCCGTATGTGTCTGCGAGGATAAGTGTATCACGGGCCGTATCAACACAGATTGTGAAATCTGCGCCGTAAAGATGAAAGATTGCATCGGTAAAGAAGCTGTTCAAACCGAACCTGTCCCCGAACCGGAACATGAACAGAACAACAGCGGACTTTTACTTATTGTTCTGCTTCTCGCTGCAGGCGGCGGTGCGGCGGTATATTTTCTGAAATTCCGTAAGGACAAGCCGAAAACCGCAGGCACAACCGATCTCGACGATTATGACTACGGCGAGGATGAGGACGAAATCGAATACGAAACCGAGGAAGATGACGATGGCGGAGATAACAACTGATAAAGGAAAAACGGAGCTTCTGCGGATGCTCCATGAACGGATGCGGAAGGAACAGCAGAAATACCGAAAGTGGCTTCTGTCACAAAACAAAGAAGAAATTCTGAAGCTGGCACCGCAGTATTATGTGCAGGAGCAAGCCGTAAAAGAAATCGGGAACTCTGCTCCGCATGGAAGAATGGGTGAACGGTATCTGTACACCGAACAGATTACGGTTCTCCTCCGTTCCCGTACTCCGCTTGCAGATATATGCCGTGAATACTTCTCGGATATCGACCTGTACAGCCGATATGAATTTGCGGAAAGTATCCATGCCGCCATCGACAACTGCGCCAATGATTTACTGCGTGAAGAATTTTTGGAACGCAGAGATAAGGGCGTTTACACCCGTGAACCAAACAATACCTATATAACTGATAATGAACTGGAGGATTTACTTGACTAAATTAGTAATTGCAGAGAAACCCAGCGTCGGCATGACACTGGCGAACGTGATCGGCGCGAAAAGCCGTCACGACGGATATATGGAGGGCGGCGGGTACATCGTTTCGTGGTGCTTCGGACACCTCGCGGAACTGGCGAGTGCCGATGCCTACGATGAACGCTATGCAAAATGGCGTTATGATGATCTGCCGATTGTGCCGCAGAAATGGGAGTACAACATTGGTGCAGATAAATCCAAGCAGTTTGAACTGCTCCGTGATCTCATGCACCGCGACGATGTGAACGAGGTTATCAACGCCTGTGATGCGGGACGTGAAGGCGAGCTGATCTTCCGCACTGTCTACTATCTTGCCGGATGCACCAAAACGATGAAACGCCTGTGGATTTCTTCGATGGAAGATGAAGCTATCCGCAAAGGTATGGCTGATCTCCACCCCGGCAGTGATTATGACGGTCTGTATCAATCTGCACTCTGCCGTTCTAAAGCCGATTGGCTGGTGGGAATCAATGCGACGCGGCTGTTCTCAATTCTGTATCATCGCAAGCTGAACGTGGGGCGTGTGGTCTCGCCTACCCTTTCGCTGATCGTACAGCGCGAATGTGAGATTGACGCTTTCAAGCCGGAATCGTTCTATACTGTAAATCTCGATTGCGGAAGATTTGAAGCATCTTCTGAAAGAATCACCGATAAAAGTGAAGCTGAACAGATCAAAAAAGATTGTGAAAATCAGTCTGTCATCGTGAAATCTGTAGAGCGAAAGGAAAAATCCGAGAAAGCACCGCTACTGTTCGACCTTACCACACTCCAGCGCGCGGCAAATAAATCTCTCGGCTACACCGCCCAGCAGACGCTCGATTATCTCCAGTCCCTCTACGAGAAAAAGCTGTGTACATATCCGCGAACCGACAGCCGCTATCTCACGAACGATATGGTATCCACAATTCCAGAACTGGTGCGGATTTCAGCGGCGATTTGTAAGGCGGAACAGCCTGTTACTCTGAACACCGGAATCATCTGCAACAGTGCAAAAGTCACCGACCATCACGCCATTGTTCCCACAGTAAGTGCCGTCAAAGCGGATGTGTCTGTCCTGCCCACAGGTGAGCGTGAAATACTCCGTCTTGTTTCCCGTCAGCTTCTCTGCGCCGTCAGCGAACAGTTCCGATATGCGGAAACCGTTGTCACGCTGGAATGCGGCGGGCATATCTTCACGGTTAAAGGCAAAACCATCCTCGCAAACGGCTGGAAAGCCTACATGGAGCAGGAGCAGAACGATAACGAACTGCTCGATCTGAAAGAAAACGCGGTCATTCCCGTGAAATCCGCCGCCGTAAAGGAAGGATTTACCACGCCGCCGTCCCACTTTACCGAAGATTCCGTTCTTCATGCAATGGAGACAGCCGGTGCAAAGGATATGCCTGACGATGCGGAACGAAAGGGACTCGGCACACCCGCAACCCGCGCGGCGATTCTCGAAAAGCTGGTGGCAAACGGCTTTATCGAACGGAAAAAGTCAAAAAAATCCGTGCATCTCATTCCCACACACACCGCGATTTCACTCATCACCGTTCTGCCCGAACAGCTGCAGTCCCCGCTTCTGACCGCCGAATGGGAATACCGTCTGAAGCAGATTGAGCGCGGAGAGATAGATGCAAATGCGTTTCTTTCCGACATCACCGACATGATTTCTGACCTCACGGCGAATTATCAGGCGGTGAAAGGTGCGGAAGTTCTGTTTCCGTCCGGCAGAGATGTGATCGGCAAGTGTCCCCGATGCGGGTCGGATGTGACCGAAAGCACGAAAGGATTCTTCTGTGAAAATACCGCCTGCCGCTTCGGGATGTGGCGGGATAACAAATTCTTCAAGGTGAAGCATATCACGCTGACGAAGAAACAGGCGGCGGAAATGCTCAAAAACGGTCGTGTGTTCGTCAAGGGTCTGTATTCCGAGAAAACCGGTAGAACCTACGATGCATGGATGGTGCTGGATGACAACGGCGAATTTGTCCGCTACCGTATCGAATTTGATCGGGAGAATGAGCGATGAATCTGACTCCTGCTGAAAAAGAAACGATCATTCTCACCTCCGAGGCAGATGATACTGCCAGCGTTTACACCTTCGATGCACGGCTGATCCGTAAACTGAAACAGCTTCATGAGCGGTTTCCCGATAAGATATACCCCGCCGAGGAAGTGAAACACGGCGCGGTCAGTTACATTGTGCCGAAAAAATGTATCGTCATCTATCCGCCGCATACGGATGAATGGAAAGCGGCAGCAAGAGAACGTGCAAAGATAACGGGATTTCACCCCAAGATGATGGATACCTAATCCCGCTATATAAATATTACGCCCTTGCACGGATTCCTGCTGCAGCAGTCCGTGTAAGGGCGTTTTTCCTTATACCTATCCGAAGAAAGGAGTACAAATGGCAGAAAAATCAACCAACAAAGAGCGGCTGAAGCAAATCACCGCGCGAATCGAGCAAGGCGTCAAAGAAGTATTCACCTCCGGCAAATACGCCGATTATCTCCGCACC
>JAFQWY010000161.1 GCA_017407225.1 Clostridia bacterium
AACTACTCCCCCTCCCTGTTTGCAAAGCTGGACAATCCCGTGGCAATCGTCCGTTCCTATACCAAGCCCGATCTCTCAAAGGTCTGCAACGGCGGTCCCCTGACCCTGGAATTCGATTCCGGGTTGTTCTCCTCCGATGAAAACCGTACCAAGGTTGCCTCTCTTGTGCGTTACTTCATCCAGTCCGGCGGCCATCAGCTCCAGCTCAACGCTGTCAACCGGGATTCCCTTCTCGACGCACAGGCACATCCCGAAAAGTACGAACGTCTCATCGTCCGCATCTGGGGCTGGAGCGCATACTTTGTAGAGCTTGACAAGCCCTTCCAGGATCACGTCATCCGCCGTCAGGAATACCGGATGTAACCGAATCAGTCAAATCAGGCACGGCATGGTGCACCCTGTACCCTGCTGCGCCTGATTTTTGTATGTTCTGTGCATTGTTTTGTTGAATTTTACTATTTTATCCCTGTGAATTTTATGCTATACTATAATGGAATACATTTATATATCTCAAGCAAAGAAATGGAATTGAATCATGAAGGAAGTTATCCTCTGCAAATACGGCGAAATCATTCTCAAAGGCACCAACCGCGGACAGTTTGAGGCTCAGCTGATCCGTGAAGTGAAGCGCCGCGCAAATCTGGTGGGCAATTACTCCGTCCGCTACAATCAGAGCACCGTTTACGTGGAACCTGCCGACGACGATGCCATTGCAAATATCGACGTTCTGTACGAACAGCTTGGCAAGGTATTCGGCTTTGCCGGACTTTGCCGTGCGGCCGTTGCCGAAAAAACCGTGGAATCCATCACCGCTGTGGCGAAGGAATATATCCCCGAAAAGCTCCGCGGACTGAAAACCTTCAAGTGCGAATCCAAGCGCAGCGACAAGCACTTCCCCCTGTCCTCCATCGAACTGTCAGGAGAAGTGGGTGCGGCAATTCTGGAAGCCATGCCCGAAATCACCGTTGATGTACACAATCCCGATATGGTTGTCCGGATCGAAGTCCGTGACGAATACGCCTATATCCATGCCGGTCAGGACAAGGGTGCGGGCGGTATGCCTCTCGGTTCCGCAGGCAAGGGTATGCTTCTGCTTTCCGGCGGCATCGACTCCCCCGTTGCCGGCTACATGATGATGAAGCGTGGTCTGACCGTGGAATGTGTTCACTTTGAATCCTTCCCCTATACCAGCGAAGCGGCACGTGACAAGGTTCTCCAGCTTGCTCAGGAGCTTACCGAATACTGCGGAAAAATCAAGGTTCACATTATTTCCCTGACCCACATTCAGGAAATGCTCCGCGATAACTGCGAAGAGGATTATTTCACCCTCCTGCTCCGCCGTTTCATGATGAAGCTGGCATCCCGCACCGCACTTGCCAACGAATGCCCCGTGATCATCACCGGCGAATCCCTCGGTCAGGTGGCATCCCAGACCCTCAAGGCCATGTGCGTCACCGAAAATGCGGCGGACTGCCCTGTATTCCGGCCTCTCATCGGTATGGACAAGGAAGAGATCATCCGCATCTCCCGCATGATCGGCACTTTCGACACCTCCATCCTGCCCTTCGATGACTGCTGCACCGTCTTCACGCCCCGTCATCCCAGAACCCAGCCCGAACTGGAAAAGGTACTTGTTGAAGAAGCCAAGGTGGACTTCAACGCACTGGTTGAAGAAGCGTGGGCTACCAGAAACACCGTGGTTCTCCATCAGGAACTGTAAGCAACAATAACAACATCATTCTATACAAAAGAATCGAGGTTTTCTTATGAAAAACGACGAATACAGCCTTGCCCTGTTGTGTGACTTCTATGAGCTGACCATGGGCCGCGGTTATTTTGAAACCGAGCTGCGGAACCGGATCGCCTATTTTGACGTATTCTTCCGTCGCGTACCCGATGGAGGCGGTTACGCCATTGCGGCAGGTCTGGAACAGATCGTCCGCTACATCGAGGATCTGCACTTCACCGATGCCGACATCGAATATCTCCGCGGAAAGAAGATTTTCAATGAAGAATTTCTCGCCTTCCTCCGTGATTTCAAATTCACCGGCGATATCTGGGCTGTACCGGAAGGAACCGTTATCTTCCCCGGCGAACCCATTATGACCGTACGTGCTCCCACCATCGAAGCACAACTTATCGAGACCTACGTTCTTCTGGCTCTGAACCACCAGTCCCTGATCGCCACCAAGGCATCCCGCATGGTACGCGCCGCAAAGGGACGTCCCATTTCCGAATTCGGTTCCCGCCGTGCCCATGGTGAGGATGCCGCTGTTTACGGT
>JAFQWY010000022.1 GCA_017407225.1 Clostridia bacterium
GGTGCGGTAGAACTTCTGATCCAGCTTCTTGCCGGTGAGAACTGCCTTTTCGCAGTTGATGATGATTACGTTTTCGCCGCAGTCAACGTGGGGAGTGAATTCGGGGCGGTGCTTGCCGCGAAGAATGTTTGCAGCTGCAGCAGCGGTCTTACCGAGAGGCTTGCCAGCAGCATCGATGATGTACCAGCTGCGAACAACGGTCTCGGGCTTAGCCATGTAAGTAGACATGGGAATATCCTCCGATTTGGAATGATTTTTTTCAACGTTGTAGATTATAGCACTTCCCGTCTGAGTTGTCAATAGGTTTCGGACAAAAAAATCCGATTATTTTGATTTAGATAGGCAAATGCTCTCGATTTCGCCGTTTTTTAGGGGTTTTCACGAAGCCTTAGGAGTGGGGTGTAAGACTGACGTCTTTCGGATCTTGTTTTTCTCCTGCCGGAGGGGGAAGGGGGTGGTTTTTGTTTGGCTTTGAGTTTCGGTTTATTTTATTGATTTATTGAATAAATAGGGAATAAAAGGCTGACGCCTTTTAGAATTCATTTTATGTCCTGCCGGACGGGCCATAAGAGGATCCGTCGGGACCCTCTTATGAATCTCCCCGATTCGAGGGGGGACCCCTCAAAACTCCCCCGGTTTTGGTTCCGCGCCTTGAGGCGCTGCTGCAGCTTTGGGGGATTGTGCACTGACAGTGCGTACTTTTTTGCTGGATTTCAACTGACGACGCCGGGGGCGTGAAATCAGTTGGGGTTTTGGGGGATTGCACAGCCGTGAGTTTGTTGTGGTTTCTAAACCACGCAAGTGGTTCTCACTGATTTCAGTGCCCCTTCATTTTTCGTCTCGCCTGCCGGCCCACTTTCGCAGAAAGTGGGCTGAACAGAACGGGGAAATCTTCGAGCCCTGTCCCTGACGGCGGATCGCTTCAAATTTCAACTTCACGGGTACGCGCCCGCGGCGGAGGGAGTCCTGAGGGTGGAAAGCCCTCGGGCTGCGGGAATTGACAAAGGGACGGCAGCGGAGTCCCTTTGTCCGCCCCACGCGCAGTGGAGAAAATAAGATCTAAAAGGCGCCAGCCTTTTATTCCTCTTTTCCCAAAAGAATCAAAAACGGTTCAAAAGGCACAAGCCTTTTCTTCAATAACTCCCCAAACGGCAAGTTTGAACTCCTCTAAGCGGCAAGTTTGAACTCCCCAAAAGCCGGGGAGATTCTTTACATCTCCCGACTTGACTGCCGCGCGGCGGTATGCTACAATATCTGCAGGAATATTATCAAATCTGCGCCGACTGCGCGTGACGGAGGTTTATATGAAGCTGCACTATACAAAACCCGCCGAAAAATGGGTGGAAGCGCTCCCCCTCGGCAACGGACGTCTGGCTATGATGGTCTACGGTGGCATGAACGTGTCGAAAATCCGCCTGGGAGAGGAAACCCTCTGGGACGGACGATTCGATCCCTACGCGGATAACCCCCTCTGTGCATCCCATCTGCCCGAAATCCGGGAGGCAATCTTCTCCGGCGACTACAGAAAGGGCGAGGAGCTGACCCAGAAATACATGGTCTGCCGGGGTGACGGAAGCAACCACGCCCGCGGATTCGGTCATAACTACGGCTCCTTCCAGCAGGGCGGCGACCTTCTTGCCGATTTCGGCGACGCGGAGATCACGGACTATTCCCGCTCCCTCGATCTTGACACTGGACTGTGCCGGACGGAATGCCTCAGAAACGGCGTGTCCTTCCTCACCGAAGCCTTCACGGACTTTGAAAACGGCATCGGATGCGTGCGGTATCTCTCGGAAAAGCCCTTCCCCCTGACCCTGGCTTATGACCGCGACGGCGCCGGTGTGACCTATTGTGCCGACAGCATCACGGTGAAGCAGGCATTCCCCGATTCCCAGGCATTCGCCGTGTACGCGGCTGTGAAGACCGACGGCGCGGCTGATGCGGACGAAAACGGCATATATATTAAGGAAGCAAAGTGGGTTGAGGTGCGTCTGGATCTGCGGACAACCTATGTAAAGCCCGGTATTGACGGACTGCCCAGACCCTCGAACAATCCCGAAGACGCCCTCATCAAAGCAAAGGCGGCGGTTCTTGCCACCATGGTTCCCGATGAAGAAGGCGGTCAGGATTTCGACGGGATGTTCGCCGGATCCGCACAGATTCTCTCCGGCATGATGAACCGGGTGCGGATTGAGCTGCCTGCCGATCCCGATCCTGACAGACTTCCCACCGACGAGCGGATTCTCCGGATGAAAAACGGCGAAGACGACACCGGTCTGCTCCTCACCTACTTCGATTTCGGACGGTATCTGCTGATCTCGTCCTCCTATAACTGCGTTCTTCCCGCTAACCTGCAGGGCATCTGGACGGAGGACTACGACACCATCTGGTCCGCGGACTACCATATCAACATCAACCTGCAGATGAACTACTGGCTGGCGGAAACGGCGAACCTCCCCGAGCTGACCGCGCCCCTCATGGACTACATCCGATTCATCAGCACCCACGGACGGCGCACCGCGCAGATCCAGTACGGTATGAACGGATGGGTGGCACACACCATCACCAACCCCTGGGGCTTCACAGCTCCCGGTGAGGGCGCATCCTGGGGCTCCTTCATGTGCGCGGGCGCATGGTGCTGCCAGCACATCCGCGAGCGGTACAAATTCTCCGGCGATGTGAATGTGTACCGGGACAACTACGACATTCTCCGGGGCTGCTGCGAGTTCTTCCTCGACTTCCTCACCGAGGATCCCCGGAGCGGATATCTGGTCACCTGCCCCTCCAACTCCCCCGAAAACCGCTTCATCACACCCGACGGACATTTTGCCATCTGCGCAGGTCCCACCATGGACAACGAAATCATCCGGGAGCTGTTCGATACCGCCATCGAAGCCGCATCCCTGCTGGGAATTGACGAAGACTTTGCGCGAAAACTCAGCGAAACCAGATCCCGTCTGGCGCCCATTTCCCTCGGAAAGCATGGGCAGATCATGGAATGGAGCGAGGATTTTGACGAAGCAGAGCCCGGACACCGCCATGTGTCCCACCTGTTCGCTCTCCATCCCGCCGCACAGATCAACAAGAACACCCCCGAACTCATGGACGGCGCACGGATGACCCTGAAGCGCAGACTGGAAAACGGCGGCGGTCACACGGGATGGTCCAGAGCATGGGTCACCCTCTTCTTCGCACGTCTGGGCGAGGGGGACACCTGCCTCGATAACCTGAACGCCCTGCTGGGACGGTGCACCCTGCCCAATATGTTCGATACCCATCCCCCGTTCCAGATTGACGGCAATTTCGGCGGTGCGGCGGCGTTCTGCGAGATGCTTCTGCAGAGCCACGGCGGCGTGATCGAGCTGCTGCCTGCGCTTCCCGGAGACTGGCATACCGGTTCCTTCCGCGGTCTGGCGGCACGGGGCGGATACACCGTTGACTGCACATGGGAGAACGGTACTGTCGTATCCTTTGCCGTGCACGGAAAACCCGGTCAGGTGATGGTATCCGTAAACGGCAGAACCGAGGAAGTGGCCGTAAAGGACTGAACCTCTCCGGCTGACAATGCCGGTAAAAAATAAGGAAACATAATCTGAAAGAAAAGGAGGTGCATACCCATGAAAAAGCTGATTCCCGTACTCCTCGCCGCGATTGCGCTGTTCTGCCTGTGCGGAATTTCCGTATCTGCTGCGGAAGGCGTCTCTGCCTATGCCGTGGGCGGTTATGCGGACACCAGAGCGGATGTATTCGCACCTGCGGGAGCAGCGGTCAGAATGTTCGATATCAGCATCAGTGACTGGAGTATCGAAGGCGACCGGCAGCGGAAACGCCACAGGGAAGAGGACGGCAGAATCTGCATGATGTGCGAGCTGCCCACGTCCTCAAAAGCCGAGGAGGACGGCGGATTTCTGGGATACACTTCCTTCATCATAGAACTGGATGAGCATCCCGGTTCCCGCAGGACGCTGGTATTCGGGATCTACATAGACGGTTCGGAGGCATCCGTTCCCGTGAATATCGAAGTTACGGCGGTGACGGAGGCAATCAGCGCACGGGTTCATGTGCTTCCCGGCGAATGGAATCTGGTGTACATGGACGCACAGCTCCTGGACAGCCGGATCACCGGGATGCGCGTTACGGCGGAGTACGGAGAGGATATTCCGCGCTCCGTCAGCATGACCAAGCCCTATCTGGCAAAAAACCATCCTGCCGGATTGAAATATGCGGAGAGGGTGGCGTCCAATGAGTGGACGGATGTTGCCGGCATATCCCAGATCAAGACCGGGTGGATCAGTCCCGATGAGGATGACCGTGCGGAGATTACGGCTCCCCTTGTATCCCCCATCCGCAGACAGGCCGGCACCACTGTGTACTTTGAAATCCGGCTGACGGATGTGATTTCAGGCAATATGACCCTCGGGATCCTGTATGAGGGCGCATCGGAAGAACAGCGGGAATATCAGCGGAAGATCTCGCTCAACGCCTCTGACGGGGTCTACACGGTTCCTGTGAAGGCGGATGCGGAGATTGTGTCGTACTCCCTGCGGTTTGACAATATAAAATGCGCCGGGGACGGTATGTACGTGGATGCGATCAGCGTTTACGGCGAAGGCAAGTCCCCCATCGAAGGAAGCAGCGACCTGGGCAGAGTGGAATCCATCACCCGCAGAGGATCCTCCGTGATTTTCAGCGGCACCATGGAACGGTCGGCGGCGGCGGAATATGACGACAGCATGATCCGGTTCTATGCCATTCCCGGATGGTGCGCCGATGATCTGTCCTTTGCCGTGGAGCTGGGAAGCATCAAAATGACCACAAGATACCAGTATACGGCGGATCTTGCCGCATTGGGAGCGTCATCCGCTGCGGATACCTTCCGGTTCTTCGCCGGGATTGACACGGAAAACGGCATGGTGCCCCTGTCCCATCCCCGGTATACCGATGCGGTGCGGGCTTCCGTCAGCGGCGTGTCCAATATGGGCATGTACGGCGGAGAAGCGGTGGGCATGTTTGAGTCCAACGCCTCCCATGTGATGGTGGAGGTCCCCCTGGATCAGCTGGTTCTTGACAGCGGCGGAATGCAGATTCCCTATACCCTTCTGGGCGCGGCTGCGGATACCGGCAGGTTTTCTGCGGGAGGCACGCGTACCCTGCGTCTGAACGAGGAACTGCTGCGGAATCTGGATTCGGAGATCGATTTCTATATCTCCGCAGGCATCCGGGTGTATCTGCGGCTGACGGCATCTTCTCCGGTCAGCGGACTTACCTACGGCGGAAAGAATGCCCTGAATTACGCGGTCCGGGCGACGGATAACGAGGCAAGACAGATGTATGCCGCCCTCATCCGCACCCTCTGCAGCAAATGGAACAAAATCTCCGGCATTGCGCTGGGACGGGGTGTCAACTACAGCGGTCTGGTGGGGGATACCGCCCTCGACAGCGCGGCAGTGTATGCCTCCGACCTTGCGGAAGTCTGCCGGATTACCTACAATGCCGCATCGGCGTATGTACCGGAAGCCATGGTGATTGTACCCTATGTGGAATACATGACCGACGATACCGATGCCAGCAAATGGATTGCCGACCGTACTATGGCGGTGATGCTGGCGGACAGACTGGATGAGATGGGATCGATCCCGTGGGTCCTGATGTACTGCATCGACGCCGCGGAAGACGATCTGACCTCTCCCGTGACCCTGAGCCGGATGCTGACGGATCTGGAACTGGAATCCCCCTCCGGACTGATGGTGTTCTGGCAGCCCAAGCCGGAAGAACTGTCTCGGAAACACACGCTGTACTGCCTGGAAAGCGGTCAGACGGATATGGAGATGTCCCAGTATATTGCCATGAAGTTCGGGCAGCTCTGTGCGGACTGTACGTCCTTCCGCGCCCGTGCGGTGTTCCTGTCCATGGTCAATCTCCCGTCCGGTGCGGATTATACCTTCTATGAACACCTGAAAAAGGAAAGCGCCGGGGATTCGGGACGTTTTGTGTACGAAAAGGAAGCGGATGATACACGGATTCTCACCGAACATGATGCGGTTGTATCCCTGTGGGACTTCAGCGAAAGCCACCATACCATGGGATGGATTGCAGGCGGCGGTGTATCGTCCTGCCTGACCGATTACAGTGCCCTGTTCAGTGAGGCGGATCCGGACAACAGTTATGTGCGGGTTCTCCGTGCGGATGTGGCGCAGAATTCCGGCATCACGCTGTGCAATTTCGAAAGCACCCGGGATTTCACCGGAATCGAGGGAATGGATTTTACCGTTGCCGTACAATCGCCGGTGCCCGGTGCGGATGATACCGGAGCAACGCTGGTCTTTGTCATCGGGACGGAGGATACCCGGGCAGAATACACTGCGGAAAATGTGACGTACGGGGAAATCCGCAGCTTCCATTGCGGCTTTGAAGGTTATGACTATCTCAAAGCCATTGACTATGTGGGTATAATGATCTACGCCGACCGGGAAGTGTATCTGGATATCGGAGAGGTGCACGTTCATTCCTCAAAGATGACGCAGGAGGAAATTGCCGCCGTATTCGGAGACGCGGAGCCGGAAAAGACCGTGGATAAGGAAGCTTACCGCCTTGCCCTGATTCTGTGTGCCGTTACCGTGGTGATGAGCGTGGCGGCCATCACCGCAATCACGCGGCACGAGAATGAGTCCGAAGAAAAACAGGCGGAGAAACAATAATCAGCCTGAGAAGAAGGAGAAATCTGCATGAATCAAAATCCGGATCCCGATCGTCTGAATATGGCCGGACGTCCTTTTACCGTGTACCGCGGCATAGAGCTTGCTGTGTGCGCTGCAGCGGTGGTTCTGGGGCTTCTGTACCTGAATACGGAAACCGTCAGTCTGGGACTGCTCCTGCCGTTCTACTGCCTGTGCTTCCTTGCCATCCCCGTTCTGCGGTGGCTGGAAGGTAGAAAGCTGGGACTGAAAGGTGCCGTTCACTGGATCACCATCGCCTGCTGGATGCTTCTGGCGGTGGCCATGATCGCAGTCACAATCGGATATTTCACTGCATAACAAAGAAGTGCGGCTCCGCTGTTGGAACCGCACTTTTTTCTTTTGTACTACAGGACGCAGGCCGCGCTCTCGAGGGATTCTTCTTCCGCTTCCTCGAAAACGCTCTCGATCAGCTTGCGGCTGCCGTCCGGGGAATACTGCCACCGGTTCATGTGCCGTACCGATGAAGTGTCGATGAAATAGCGCAGTTCCGGATGTGGGATCGGTTCCTGCCACGAATCAATGAGCACCAGCTTGATTTTCATCCGCTCTGGGAGAATGCTCTTGATGTAAACCGAACAGAGATCGCCCGGGCAGACCCCCGGTGTGGGTTCGGCAAGTCCGGCCAGATTTGGCGCAAGCTCCACGAAGATGCCGTAGTCCTCCACGGAACGGACGATCCCCGTCACGGTCTGTCCTGCCGTGAAGGCGGCGGCATTTTCCATCCATGTTCCCAGCAGTTCCCGGTGGGTCAGGTATATCCGTCCGCTGTCCTCGCGGGAAGCCACGATCACATTGATCAGATCCCCTGCCCGGAACCGGTCGGCAGGATGGGAGATTCTCGAGACACTGACCCGGTCCACGGTCAGCAGGGAGACGATACCGCAGCCAATGTCGCAGAATGCGCCGAAGGGCTCCAGGTGGGTGATTCTTGCCGGGATAATATCCCCCGGAATCAGACGGCTGATGAAATGCTCCATGCAGTCCTCCTGCACAGCGCGGCGGGACAGACGGGCGATGTTTCCTTCCAGGGACATGACGCGGAACTGCACCGGTTTGCCGACTCTTGTGATAACGGCGATATCCTTGACCTCGCCCGCACAGCACTCACAGCGCGGGATCATGCCCCGGATGCCGTCGGGAAGCTCCACGGTCAGTTCCATGGTTTCGCAGTCGCACATCACTGCCATGGACTCCAGAACCGCTCCGGCATTCATGGCGTCTTCCAGAGAACGGCGTGAGCGGAGATGACTGCGGTTTTCCGGTGTGCGGTACAGGGAACCTTCGGGGATACAGATGGATTTTGTCTCTTGCATTTTGAATGCCTCCGTTCTGAATTTGCTCCAGTCTATGCCGGAGAGGGAAAAAACAGAACCGGAATGCCGCATCCGGACAGGAAAAAACTTTCTGAAAAACTTCAAAAAACTTTGAAAAAAGTATTGACAAAGAATGAGGGGTGTGGTATAATATCATCCGTCGGCAGGAGAGATCCAAACGACAAAGCAAGGAAGCATAGCTCAGTTGGGAGAGCATCTGCCTTACAAGCAGAGGGTCATAGGTTCGAGCCCTATTGTTTCCATCAGGCGAAGATTAACTTCACTTGAAATTGTAAGAATACCACTTCACCCCTGAGCTTCTCCGAAGTTCCAAGGTGAATCGGGATTCGAGCAATAAGGCCTGGTAGTTCAGTTGGTTAGAACGCTAGCCTGTCACGCTAGAGGTCACGGGTTCGAGTCCCGTTCAGGTCGTAGCCATTGGGTGAGCAATCCCCGTCCGATGGTGTTACGCCTCTGTAGCTCAGTTGGTAGAGCAGGGGATTGAAAATTCCCGTGTCGTTGGTTCAATTCCGACCGGAGGCACTTCGCGGATTTAGCTCATTTGGTAGAGCGCAACCTTGCCAAGGTTGAGGTGGCGGGTTCGAGCCCCGTAATCCGCTTGAAGCAGTATCGAAAGATGCTGCTTTTTGTTTTTCGTCCGGAATCTCCGGAAAAATCACAACGGCAC
>JAFQWY010000162.1 GCA_017407225.1 Clostridia bacterium
GGCAAGGTTTGTGCCGTAGGATTTGGATATGTTTTGTATGGTAAGTGTCATTATACTTCATCCCTCCACATCAATTATCTGAATCTCTTCAAATGCAAACGAGCTGGATCTCACGCCTTCCGCTTCAAGCTTTGCGCGGATTCTGTCGCAGTCAACGACATATCCCTGCAGAGCAATCTTACCATCACTGACACCGATAATCTTCCACGGATCAAAACCGGGGGTATAGATTTCACGCTTTTCGCCGGTTTCCAGATTGATTTCAAGTATCTTCGAGCCTGAGCGTGCCGCAATATAGTCAACCTCAATCCCGTTCGGCAGAGAGTCCTCAACAATATTTCCGATAATAATGCCTTCCCGGGATGCGGCAATCACTTCAACAAATACAGGGTCGTAAGGAATCACATACAGCATTTCCCCGTCAGTCCAGATGGGCGTTTCTGCCAGATTGGGACTGCACACTCCGTCATACACAAGTTCGGGTTCCGCGTTCGGAGCGGTAAGGTCTCTTTTATAATAAGCCGACAGCTTTTTTTCACGGTAAACCGTACGAGTACCGTCTTCGTTTTGATCCTTATCATCGGGGAGTGCATCGGTAATCAGCGCCGGGGCAGTGATCGTGCTGTCGGTGGAATAATACAGCATATTGTCAACGACAAAATTTCCGTACAGAGGCACATTGTCCGTCAGCTTTGTTTTTTCGGAAAAATCGGCAGGAGAAACGTACAGCGTGCGGTTGTCGTAGTAATCAATCCAGTAAATGACGGTGTTCCCTTCCGATTCGCAGATTGCGGCAATGTTCAGAGACTGCTCGTCAAAATGCGTCAGCTGTGTCAGATCGCTTCCGTCCGCAGATACTTTCCAGAAATTCTGACCGTAAGCAGCGGCTTCCCCGTTTTCGTCATAGGTGGTCTGCCGTATGCTCATATATATTTCATTTTCATAAAGAAAGAATCTGCCGATTTCCTCGCTCTGTGGTTCAAATACAGCGGTTTTTGTACCCTGAGTCATGTTGATGCAGTAGAGGAAATACTCGCGCGTCATATTTTCATTAAAATGTACGACTTCATCCGTGTAGTAGACGCAGATATCTCCCGCATGGTTTCTGGTTACAGCAATTTCAGGACGACGTCCCCATGTAACAGCCGGACAGCCGTGTCCGTGTTCGCATAACGGATCAAAGCACAGGGGATTTTCTTCCGAGCTGTCAGCCTTTCGATAGGTAAGGAGAGCGTTTTCGTTTATGGAATACACATATCCGTCATAGAGAAACTCTCTTGAGGATGCGGTGTACGGGAATTTTTCCTCTCCGCAGGAAGTAAGGAGCATCAGAGACAGCATAATCATTGTGAATATACAGAACAGATTCTTTTTCATGGATAGTTCTCCTTTCGAATATCAGAAATTCACTTCACAAACATCCGCTTCGCGGGCATCATCATCGCCGTCACAGCCATAACCGCCACCGCAAGCCACAGCGTCAGCATTGTATACCCATTCCCGAACAGCGCCATTTCTGCCGAACGCAGGAACAGGGGCGTACCTGCCAGCAGATTCAGGAAATTCACGTGTTCCGCCGCCGCCAGTCCGAAGTAGGCGCAGAGTGCAGGCAGGAGTGTGAGAATCACCGCCGTGCCGAGGACCGGAATGTACCGTGCCAGCAGTTCCGACAGCGCGCAGAC
>JAFQWY010000163.1 GCA_017407225.1 Clostridia bacterium
ATCGCGGCTGTGGCATATTTCCTGCTGTACGTTGTTATCAACATTGACTTCTTCGCAGGCGCAGGCCGTTACATCGGTATCTTCCTGACCAGAGCGGAACGCAGCATCAACGAAGGCATCAAGGTCGGTATCGGCTTCCGTGCCATCGCAATGGTGATCTGCATGGCATTCATCACTCCCGCAATGTTCAAGGGTGTGAAGGACGGCTGGAACGAAAAGATGGAAGACCTGACCGAGGGTGAGGAAGAAGAAAAGCGCAAGGAAGCGGAACGTGCGGCAAGCGAAGCGGAATTCAACGAAAGAGCTGCCAACGCCCGCAGAAGACGCGATTGAACCTCAGCAAAACATAACTGAATGAATAATCCCCCTTGGATGTGTCAAAACATACAAGGGGTGATTTCATTGATACGGAAAACGGAATATATCTGTGTGTTTCTCATCGGCGGAATTCTGTACAGCATGATTGAGATGCTGTGGCGCGGTTATACCCACTGGAGCATGACCGCAGCCGGAGGAATATGCCTTCTGCTGATCCACTGGCTGAATATTAAGCTGCACAGCCGGGATATTCTGCTGCGGTGCCTGGTGGGGTGTGTGATGATCACGGCAGTGGAGTTTGCTGCAGGGGTGATTGTCAATCTTTGGCTGGGACTGGAAGTATGGGACTACTCCGGGATGGCGTACAATCTGCTGGGACAGATCTGTCCCGCTTTTTCGCTGATGTGGTTTTTCATCAGTTTTCCTGCCTGTATGGTGTCCGATGCCGCAAGAAAATTCTTTGATCTGCTGGCTGAAAGAGAACGAACCGTCACAGCCTGAACGGGAGAAATCCCGTACATAACGGAACAAAATCCCAATGCAACCGAACATTGCTTGACAAAAGACGGCCATTGCGGTAGAATGAATACAGCGACAAAACCCGCGGGGCAGTGCGGGCTTGTCATCTATGGATTCAGCGATGCGGGGAAGCCCCCGCGGGCAGTCTCGGCGGCAGGGAAGCCCCTGCAGGCAGTCTCGGCGTTATTGAAGATGGTGTTACCAATTGGTCCCACGACCTTCCGCTGCGCTGATATTCGTAAGCAATTCCGATGTCAGCGGATCTTGTACTGCAGTCTCAGATTGTCCGCGATCATGGCGATGAATTCGCTGTTGGTGGGCTTTCCGCGGCTGTTCTGAATGGTGTATCCGAAGTAGGAGTTCAGTGTCTCCACATCCCCTCTGTCCCACGCCACCTCAATGGCATGACGGATGGCACGCTCCACACGGGAAGTGGTGGTATCGTATTTTTTCGCAACGGACGGATAGAGAATCTTCGTGACGGAATTGATGATTTCACCGTCATGGATTGCCATCAGAATGGCGGTGCGGAGATACTGGTATCCCTTGATGTGAGCAGGCACACCGATTTTATGGATGATTCTGGTGACCTGAGTTTCAATGTCGTAGTTCAGCTGTTCGCTGACAGGTGCTGTGGTCTCGGCGGAAGAATTCTTCAGAGATCGCCGGTTTTTCAGAATGGTTTCCGCACCGTTCAGAAGGATCTCGTATTCCACCGGTTTGGGCAGACACAGGGATGCACCGCTGCGGTTGGCTTCCATCATGACGCTGGGGGTGTTGACCTGGGTAAGCAGAATAAACGATTCCTCCTTTTTGGCATTCCGGATCAGAGTGATCCCGTCGGTGCCTTCCAGCCACATATCTGCAATCACAAGATCGAATTTTTCCATATTCATCATCCGTTCGGCTTCTGCACCGCTCTTTACCGCTGTGGTTTTCGCGCCCTTTTCCTGAAGAAGATCACGCATCCGTTCTCTGATTTCGCGGTTTTCGTCTGCAATCAGAATTTTTGAGTCCTTTATCATTTCCATTCACTGCCTTTCTGCCGTGTGTTCTGTGTAACTGTAAATAATTACCATCTATCGGTACACTTATTTTACCATAAAATGGAATACATTGCAAGACCTGCCTTCGAAGAAAAATTACCAAAAAATTGCAATTAAAATTGGCAGTAATTCCCATTGACAAGTCGAATTATGAATTACAAGGAGGAAATATGCCTCATCAGTCATTTCTGTGGAACCGTTTGCTGAGTGAAAGCGCGGAAATCCCCGAAACCATCCCTATGCAGACAATGGAAGATCTGATTCTCGCGAAGGATTTCAAACGGGAAACCCTTGCCGTGCTGAGAAAGCCGTGCCGCGGGGATGAAATTACCGTCCGGCAGCCGATTATACTGAGAGCGGCCGAAGATACTGAATTCCGGAGCCTGCTGGAAAAAATCCATGGGGAACTGCGGGAACTCATACGCCTGTTCGGATTCTTTGACCGTTCGGAAATGGAAGAGGAGCGGATTTTGATGTTTCTTCCCGTCATGAAGCGGTATTTCCGTCTGACGGAGACGATGACCGGACTGGAAAAATACGGCGGCAGAATCGGTGAAATCGGAGCGGAATTCCGTGATCTTCGTCGGAATGAAGAATTCAGATCGGCAGAAAAGCGGTGTGCCGATATTCTCGCTCTCCGCCGGAGCGGTATACTGCTTACCGTAAGCGGATCCAATGTGCATGCCCATGAGTCCGGAGAAGCACTGAAAGCCAAAATGGAAAATATCTTCCGGAATATGGGACTGGAAGACGCCGTACCCGCTGAGAAGCATCCCGTCCGTGCCACGCCTTCCATTGTAAAGGGGTATTCGGAAGTGTACCGGGGATTTCTGGAACAGGCACGGACGTATCTGAACAGCTGCCGTGTGTATTTTCTGGAAGGCGACGGCGACATCCGCAGTGTATTTCCCTATGAAGGGGAGATCTCATTTCTTCTGGAAATCGGTGCTTATTTCCAAAAACTTGCGGAGATAGGATATCCGCTGACTCTGCCTGCAGTATCCTCGGAACGGGAAATGATCCTCACCGGACTGATTGACGCCTCCCTTGCCAAACGGGGCATTCCCGGCAGTGAAGTGGTTCCCAACGACGTTCACATGGAAGACAAGGGCGGAGAACGGCTGAATTTCTACATTCTCAGCGGAGCAAACGGCGGCGGCAAAACCACCTATCTCAGAGCCTGCACCATTGCGGCACTGTTCTTTGTTACCGGGTGTCCCGTCACGGCAAAATCCGGCAGAATGATGCCTTTTGACAGCATCTTCACCCATTTTCCCGCAAATGAAAGCTTTGAGAGCGACGGACGGTTTGCCAACGAAACCGCGCGTGCCGATGAAATCACGGAAAATGCCACGGAAAATTCCTTCGCAGTGTTCAACGAAACCTTCTCCGGTACCGATGAAAAGAAAAGCGAGGAATACTCCGCACGCCTTGCGAAAACCATGGCGGAACGGGGAACCTTCGGGATTTACGTTACCCATATTCACTCACTGACGGGAGGAGACATTCCAACTCTTGCCGCTATGATCGATGAGAACGATGAAAACCGAAGAACTTATAAAATACGCCGCGTGGGAGGTACCGCAAGCTCCTTTGCTGCGGATATCCTTGAAAAATACGGTCTCGATGCGGAAACGCTGGCCGGAAAACTGAAAGCGGAAGGAGGCGGAATGAATGTCTGAACGGTTTACCATACTCTGGAATACCCCGCGCCCGGTTCTGTCCCGTGAAGAAAAGGACAGCGGCATGGCGGTGATTCAGGATCTGCAGATTGACCGGGCATTCCGGCTGATCTGTCCGGATACCATGCTCAGGGAGGCGTTTCTCTCGGTTCTGCTGACGCCCCTGACCGATGCCGATGAGATCGCCTGCCGGGTAAAGGTGATCCGGGAATTTGCAGAAAAGCCCGCACTGCTCGACAAGCTGACCGAGCTGATCCGCCGCCTGATGATGGTGAAGAATCAATGGGATTCGGAGCGGTCACGGCTGTTTGCTTCCCGTCGTGTGAATCCCCAGGACAAGAGCCTGCTTCTGTGGACGTCAAGGGAAACGCTGGTGCTGACCGCCCATTTCGTCCGCATTGCGCTGATGAACATCCGGGATATTCATGAGACCCTGAATATGTTCGGTGAGACGGACGGATGGCTTGGACGGCTGAAAAACGCGGCGTATCCCATCGGTGCATCTTCCGATACCGATGAGATCATCGCCCTGTGCGAAAAGCTGGAAAAGCATCTCTCCAACGCCCATACCTACGAAATCGAGTTCGACTGCGATGACGAGCTGCGGATTTCTTCTCCCTTTATGAAGGAATTCCGCTTTATCCGGGTGGCGGAGAAACAGCAGAAAAAGGGAAAGAATCCTCTGCTGTCCCTGTTTGATAAATCCGCAAAATCGGAAAAACAGGAAGCCGAGAAGAAACTGACTGAGGTGGAAGTACCCGAGATGGATGTTCCCATTCCCGGAATGGAGCTGGAATGGGGACTGGAAACCTCCGCCAAGGCCGTGCAGGAAATGGATCGCTATCTGACCTCCTTCCTGCGCACCATGATCGACAGATTCAGCGGTCTGGAGGAGGAGCTGTACTTCTGCAAAGCGGTGATGCTGTATATGGATCGGTTCAATGACCGGAACGTGAAGTTCATCTTCCCGGAATTCCTTCCTGCCGAAGAAAACACACTGGTGATGAAGAATCTGTCCGATCTGCTTCTGCTGACAGAAAGCATGAGCGTGCTGTCGGTGGTCCCCAATGATGTTACCTGTATCGGCGAAGGCTCCGGAACCCTGGTCACCGGCAAGAACAACAGCGGCAAGACAGTGTATCTCAGATCCGTGGGAACGGCGGTGCTCCTCGCTCAGTGCGGTTTACCCATTCCGGCACAGTCCGCAGTGATCAGTGTACGACAGGGTGTCTACACCACCTTTGCCAAAGCGGAAGGGGAACTGGTGCCCCTGTCATCCGCAGGACGGTTTGAGGAAGAGGTGGCACAGCTTGCCTCCATTCTAAGCAGGGTCAAGCCGGGATCCTTTCTCCTGCTGAACGAAACCTTCCAGACCACGGCCTACGACGAAGGAGCCGACGGAATGTATCACATCCTCGGGTATCTGGCGGCCATGGGATGCTCATTCATCTTTGTAACTCATCTGATGAAGCTGAAGGAACTGTACAAAGGCCGCACCGACATCCGTGTGATGAAGACCAGCGACGATCCCAGAACACGTTATCAGCTGAACGTGGAGCCCAATTAACAGAAAACGCGGACATTCCGTCATTCTGACAGATTGTCCGCGTGATTTTTATGCTCTTTTGCCGTAAACCTTTTCGCCGTCGTGATGATCCAGCAGAACGGGCACGATCTCCCGGTGATGCGCTGTGGTGTCACAGACGACTGTTTCGATGAAATGCTCGCTGTGGCCGGTCACTTCATTCTCATACTTTTCCACAAGCAGATACACGGGATTTTCACGATGCTGCCGTACATATTCGTCAAGCAGCTGATTCTTGATCTCCCGGCTCAGGGATTCCAGGCGGGAAAGCCGGTCTTTCTTCACGTTTTCCGGCACCTGACCGGGCATAACCGCCGCTTCCGTTCCCGCACGCTTGGAGTAAGGGAAAATATGCAGATGCAGGAACCGTGTTTCCTCGAAAAACGCCATGGTGTCCGCGAAATCTTCCTCCGTCTCACCAGGGAATCCAACGATCACGTCGGCTGACAGCGTTACGTCCGGGACAGCGGCCTTCAGTCTGGAAATTGCTGCCAGCGCCATGCCGCGGTTGTATTTACGCCGCATCTTTGCCAGAATCCGGCTGCATCCGCTCTGGACGGACAGATGGAAATGGGGCAGCAGCTTGGGAACCTTGGAAACAATCTCAAGAAAATGCGGCGTCAGCACCGTGGGATCCAGCGACCCGAGCCCGATTCGCTCAATGCCGTCAATCTCACCTACCTGTGCGATCAGATCCGCCAGCGCGTAGCCGTAGGGCTGATGTTCGGCGAAGTCCAGTCCGTAAGCCGCGGTTTCAATTCCTGTGAGAATCACCTCACGGCATCCGTTTTCGGCCAGTACCCGGATTTCCTCAAGAACCACGGCAGGATCCTTGGATCGAACCGGACCGCGGGCAGTGGAGATGATGCAGTAGGAACAGCGGTTGTTGCATCCGTCCTCAATTTTTACATAGGATCGGGTGCGCATAGGGGTGACGACAGTCATTTCCACGGCACTTCTGTCGTTGGGCGGAAGAACGCCGTTGACGGAGTCGCCGTATTCGTCAGCAAGAAGCTGGGGGATGATCTGTGTCAGGGAAGCCTTGCCGCCGTTTCCGCGTACGAATACCACATTCGGCAGTGCGCACGCTTCATCCGGGGAAATCTGTGCGAAGCATCCGGTGACCGCTACTTTTTTTGCATCCCGTGCGGCGCGTCGGATCATCTGGCGGGATTTGCGGTCGCTTTCCGCAGTGACGGTGCAGGTGTTGACCACGGCAAGATCGCATGGTTCGCCGAAAGGGACAACGGTAATACCTGCCTTTGCCAGATCTTCCGCAAAGGAATCGGATTCGTATTGATTGACCCGGCAGCCCAGGGTCAGGATGGAAACGGTATAGGGCATGGGAGCCTCCGGAAATGGTTTTGATTCAGCTGTAACATTATATCACATCCGCCGGGATTTGTAAAGAGTTCATTGCACGGCGTATAATCTGCGGATATAAGCGGAAAAGTCGAAAAAATTCCCGGAAAGTCTTGCAATGACGGGGAAGTTGGGTTATAATAAAAGAAGAAATATTTTATACCGCGAAAGGATGCTACCCATGAATTTTGATACGTTCCATGTTGTTGACCATCCCCTCATCAAGCATAAGCTGACCATCATGCGCGACAAGGAAACCGGTTCCAAGGATTTCAGACAGCTTCTGGACGAAATCGCTATGCTGATGGGCTACGAAATCACCCGTGACCTGCCTCTGGAAGACGTGGAAATCGAAACTCCCGTGACAAGCATGACCGCACAGAAGATCGGCGGCAAGAAGCTGGCTATTATCCCCATTCTCCGTGCTGGTCTCGGTATGGTGGACGGTATTCTCAGTCTGGTTCCCGTTGCCAAGGTAGGTCATATCGGCCTGTACCGTGACCCCGATACCCACGATCCCGTTGAATACTACTGCAAGCTTCCCTTTGACATCGAAGAACGCTACACCATCGTCTGCGATCCCATGCTGGCTACCGGCGGCTCCGCATCCGATGCCATCACCATGCTGAAGAACAAGGGCGTTCATCAGATCAAGCTGCTGTGCCTGGTTGCCGCTCCCGAAGGCGTGGAACGGATGCAGAAGGATCATCCCGACGTACACATTTATGCGGCATCCCTTGACGAATGCCTGAACGATCACGCATACATCGTACCCGGTCTGGGCGATGCGGGCGACAGACTCTTTGGCACCAAGTAAGACAAATCATCCAATATCGACATTGGCGGGGACATCCCTGCCTTTGTTTTGCCGAGGTAATTATGAGAACCTTCACCATCAACCGGAACGATGCCGGCCAGCGGCTTGATAAATTCATCACAAAAGCCACCGAGGGAATGCCGAAATCCCTTCTCTATAAATTCATCCGCACCAAACGGATCAAACTCAACGGCAGAAAAGCTCACGAAAACGACATTCTCGCCGAAGGGGATGTGATCGAAATGTATGTCCCCGAGGAGTTTTTCGGCGGAAGCGAAGCGGCGACGGACTACAGCCGGGTGAAAACCGTTCCGGATATTGTGTACGAAGACGAAAACATTCTGCTCTGCAACAAAAAGCCCGGAGTTCTGGTTCATCTGGGGGACGAGGGGGATAAAAATACCGCCGATGCCGCAGAGAGGGAAACGCTGATTTTCGCCCTGACCGCCTATCTGGTGAACAAAGGGGAGTACGATCCCGATTCCGAAGCATCCTTCGTGCCGGCACTGTGCAACCGCATCGACCGGAACACCGGCGGCATTGTGATTCTGGCGAAGAATGCGGCCGCTCTCCGGGCAGTCAATGAGGCAATCCGTGAGAACCGTGTGGAAAAAAGATATCTGTGTGCGGTTCACGGAAAGCTGAACGGAGAAAAGACACTGAGTGCATGGCATTCCAAGGATTACAAAACCAATACCGTGCGCGTGTTTGACGACAGAAAACCGGGAACCCGGGAAATCATCACAAAATACCGTGCGATCGACTACAACCGGGAACTGAACCTGACGCTGCTTGAGGTGACGCTGATTACAGGACGTACCCACCAGATCCGTGCACATATGGCACATATCGGCTGTCCGCTGCTGGGAGAGGGGAAATACGCCCGCAATGCCGCAGACCGGAAGCTGGGATTTTCTTCACAGGCCCTCTATTCCTGTGCCGTCAGATTCACGCTGCCCGACGAATTTGCCTATCTCAGCGGAAAGACCTATACGGTAAGGGAAAAGGATGTGGATTTTCTCAGACTGTTCCCCGACTTCCGCTTTGACAAAAATTTCCGCTGATTCAGATTGTTCATAGAATATTTCTTGTAATAAGCGGAGCAATGGTGTATAATTAAATATTATTATACCAACCAGACTGCTGAGAGATTTCACAAAAACGAAAAAGAGGTGACAGAATTTGGCATTTACCTTCAGCGGCGGTGTGCGCGTTGACGAGTACCGGATCACAAACCGCTGCCGGATCGAGGCACTGCCCGCACCGAAAACCGTTACCATTCCGCTTTGCCATCTGGAACCCCTGGTTCAGCCCGGTCAGACCGTGGCGGCAGGGGAGAAACTGGCCGAGGGCGGGGAAGATACCTGTCCCGTTCACGCCAGTGTATCGGGAACCGTAACCGCGATCATACACCGCATCACACCCGAAGGGGAAGACGATGCTGTTGTGATTGAAAATGACATGGAGAACAGAATGCACCCGGATCTGGCTCCCATGGCAAAAAAACTGACCGAAGTCACGACGGATGAAATCCTGTCCGTGATCCGGGAAGCGGGAATTACCGAATCCGGTAAACCGTTCTTTCTGAAAATCCGGGGGGCGATCGAAAAGACCGATAAGCTGCTGATCAACTGCTGTGAAAGTGAGCCTTTTACCACCGTTGCACACCGGCTCATGCTGGAGCATCCTGCCGGAATCATCAACGGTGCGAAGATTCTGCTGAAAGCATTGGGGGTCCGTACCGCGTGGATCTGTATCGATGAGCACGACACGGATGCCATCCAGAAGATGGAAGACGTAACGGCAGGCAGCAAACTGTTCGACATCAGGCTGTTCAAGACCAAGTATCCCCAGAGCGATCCCCGTCAGCTGATCTATGCGGCAACGGGAACGGAAGTATCCGGCACTGCGGAAGAGTGGGAATCCGGCTGCATAACGGCGGATCCCGAAACCTGCTGTGCGGTTTACCGCGCGTTCGCTGAGGGAATGCCGCAGATCAGCCGTATTATCACCGCATCCGGCGACTGCATCAGGAAGCCCAAAAACCTCAGTGTGCCTCTGGGAACCTCCCTGTCTGCCGTCATCACTTTCTGCGGCGGCCTTGTGAAAAAACCGAAGAGGATTCTGTCAGGAAGCGTCATGACCGGTTACGCTCACTGGGACACCAGAATGCCCGTGACCAGGACAACCGGAGCGGTGATCCTTCTGTCCGACAGCTTTGGAAGACGGAACAGGGAAGCCCCCTCATGTATCCGCTGCGGCAAATGCGCGGATGTCTGCCCCATGAAGCTTCTCCCCTTATATCTTGCAAGATACGCGAAGGCAGGGAAGCCCGAAAAGGCATTGAAGATGGGCGCGCTCAACTGCATTGAATGCGGCACCTGTACCTATGCCTGCCCGGCCGGTGTGGAGATCACACAGCTGATCCGCACGGTAAAACTGACAGCAGAAAGAGAGGGCTGATGATGGATAATACTGTGAATACAAATGTTGAAGCGGCCGAAATCCCTGCTGCAGATGTTTCGGCGGTCGAAACCCCTGATGCGGATTCTCCCGCTGCCGAAACTCCTGCGGTGTCCGTAAAGAAGAAAAAGCAGAAGAACTTTGAAATGCCCGATCGGCTGACCGTATCCCCGGCACCTTTCGTGAAGGGACCGGAAACCGTCTCCACCATGATGCTGGATGTGATCATCGCACTGCTGCCCGCATTCCTGTGGGGGATGTATGTATTCGGATTCCGTGCAGCTGCAATTGCGCTGGTTTCCGTCGGATCGGCGGTGCTCTCTGAAGCGGTGGTTCGGTTCCTTCTGCGCAGACCCGTGACAATCGGAGATCTGTCAGCGGCTGTGACCGGGCTTCTGCTGGCAATGCTTCTGCCCGTATCCGTTCCTCTCTGGGTTCCTGCGGTAGGCTCCTGCTTCGCTGTTGTAATAGTCAAGCAGGTTTTCGGCGGAATCGGAGATAATTTCGTGAACCCGGCACTGACTGCATGGATGTTCCTGAACTTTTTCGGGGATCATCTTTCCCGGTATACCATGCCCGGAACGAAGATCAATACTTTTGCCATAACGGTTGAAGAAGAACTGACTCTGGCAGCGGATCCTTTGGACGCTCTGAAAGCAGGACAGCTTCCCGAATACAATCTGTTTGATATGATGATCGGGAATATCCCCGGCGGCATCGGCGAGGTATCTTCGCTTTTACTCATTGCAGGCGGCATTTACCTGCTGTGGAGACGGGTGATTTCCTGGCATATTCCCGCCGCGTTTATCGGAACCGTGGTTCTGCTGACCTTTGTAATGCCTCAGTACGGCGGTATTGCCCTTGACTATACGCTGTATGAGCTGTTTGCCGGCGGTCTGATCCTCTGCGCTTTCTTTATGGCAACGGACACCGCGACTTCTCCGGTGACGACGCTCGGAAAACTGATATTCGGTATCGGCTGCGGACTTCTGACCGTGGTAATCCGTTATTTCTGCGATCCTGCTGAGGGAACGCATTGTGCAATCCTTGTGATGAACCTGTTGGTGTGGCCCATTGAAATGCTGACCATGCCCCGCAGATTCGGAGGTAAATAAATGGCATCCAAAAAGAATAAAAAGAATAAAAAACAAAATCAGCCAGCAAAGACGGAAAAGGTTTCCAAGCCCGAAAAGAGAAATGTTGTGGCTGATGACGGTGATGAGGAGTTTCTGGAAACGCTGGAAGAGATAGCGGCATCCGTGGAGGTGGATCCTGCCGGAGAGATCGAGATTTTTAATTTTTCCGAGATTCCGGAAAACTCGCCGGATCCGAAAAGCGAAGACTATTCCGATCTGGAAGCTGCATTGGAGATTGATGAAGAACCGGAGCCTGCGGCGAATGAACCGGATAATGGAACCGAAGAAACCGTAAGGATACCGGCTGCAGCAGTTCCGGGAATTGTTGAGGAGAAACCTCGGATTGAGCCGGAGACGGAGTCCGAATCGGTGAATCCCGATACAGAATATGAATCCGCTGAAGAAATTTCGGCTGGGAAAAACGTATCCGAAGAGAAAGAAGAAGCGGTTCCCGTTATCCGCGCCGCAAAGCACAGAACCAATCCTGCCCTGCGGTCCGTTGTCGTGCTTGCGTGTCTTCTGGCCGCTTCCGGTCTTCTCGTTTCTACCGTACACGTTCTCACAAGAAGCGCTATCCGGGTAAACGAACAGGTTTCTTTCAATGACAGATTCGAATTGCTGTTCCCGGATTCAGCCGCTCTGCGTGAATTTACCGCAGAAGACGGTACGACCGTGTACTTCGCAGTGACAAACGGAACAATTACCGGTTACTGTGTCGAGCAGGAAGGAGATCTTGTGGGATACGGTACCGATGGCGTTCCTTTCGCGGCTGTGAATAACGGTAACGGCGAAGAAGCGGTACTGCCCGATGAATCCTATCAGCTGAATCTTACCGATGCAGCCAAAGCTCTCGGTCTGACTCTGCAGTTGGAAGAAGCGGAAGAGACCAATGCCAATGATGAAAACGGTAAAGATGAGATTGTCATAGGCGAAGCCGTGGAAGAGGGAAGTGAAACCGCAGAAACGGTACCGGAAGAATCCATGCTGCCCACTGAGATTCCGGAAGCTGCGGAACCGGAAACCGAGACTGTAACCGTACAGGAAACGGAGCCTGAAACCGTACCGGAAACAACACCCGAAACCGAACCTGCGGCAACGGAGGCTCCTGCAGCGGCAGAAACAGAAGAAACCAGGCCTGCAGAAACCACACCCACACTTTCTCAGGTGCCGGAAGCTGTTGAGACGGAAACGGAAACTCAGGCTCCTGAAACCGAACCGGAGACTGAGGAGACTGCACCCGAAACCTGGTGGACTCCGGAAACAACTCCCGAAACCTGGTGGACTCCGGAAACAACTCCCGAAACAGAAGAAGATACTGCCTGGAGCGAGAGTGAGACGAATGCCGAAATTCAGTGGCCGGAGAGTGAGACAAGCGCCGAAAGTGATCCGGTTGATACAGATCTGACAGAACATGAAACGGATCCGTCTGAAACAACGGAAACAGTCGATTCCGGGGAAACTGAAACTTCAGAAGAATCTGAAGAATTTGAGGATACTGAGATTTCCGTTGAAGTAGAGGTGGAAACCGAAGCACCCGATGAAGAAGAAACGGAAACCGAAACGCAGGAAACCAAAAAAGCTGAAACCAAGAGAAAATCCAACAGCGGTCTGTTCCGATGAAAGGTGAGCACAGTATAATGAAGAAATCGAATATGACCCATCTGATTATACTCGGAACAGTGCCGTTGATCGGCACAACGGAACGGGTTTCTGCGGCCTTAAAGGCGGCTTTGGTGTTGTTTGCGGTAATTCTGCTGGCGTCCCTTGCTGCATCGCTGACAAGACGGATGGTCACGGGCAGGGTCAGATTGCTTGCCGATGCTGCGGTGATCGGCGCTCTGACTACAGCAGCGGTGCTGATTCTCCGGGCGATCTTTCCGGATATGGCAGAGATCGCTGCATTCCTTTCCGTGACAGCAGGAAATGTTCTCGTGTATTATATTTCGGAGACATCTGCCGAAAACGGGATTAAGGCAAGTGTAAAAAATATTATAACTGCCGGAGCGGCCGGAGCGGCAATGCTGATCTGTACCGCAATGGTTCGGGAACTCATGACGTTCGGTACTCTGTTTTCCGGATTCGGTGCAGGGGATGGGATCAGGGTCTTTTCCGACTGGTTTACTGCAGTTGATTTTGCAGGAACCCAGGCAGGTGCGCTGATTCTGTTCGGGCTTACTGCTGCCGTTGCACAGAAAATCGCAAAAAATGTAAGGGTCAGACAGAACGAACACGGTCTGAAAAGTGAGATGATCGCAGAAGGCTGTCATCCGGATCTGGTTCTGGACAGTGTAACGGGAAAAGTGGTGCGCCGTACGACTGCGGAACTTCTGAAACAGCACAGACATCCTGATGAGGAAGAAAACACAAATAAGGCGGATGCCGAAAATGATGAGGCAAATGACGAAAACGCGGAGGTGGAAAGCTGATGGAAAATCTGCTTCTGACTGTTCTGACGGCAGTTTTATGCGAAAATTTCGTGCTGGATCAGCTTTTCGGCACTGAGACCCTTGCAGACTTCAGCGTTTCCGGTATGCTCCGCAGAAATCTTCTGACAGCAGCAGGAATGATCGGTGCATCCGTGTTGTCCTTTGCGGCGGCGGGGGTTCTGAATCCCCTCGGATACGGTTATCTGCAGACTGCGGTGTTTGCGGTTCTGCTGGCGGCTGTTGAGATTCTGGCATCTTTTCTTACCGGACATAAAAGTCCGGGAGACGGATCTGCCCGGAGCCATACAAGGATTTTTCTGAACACTGCTGTATTTGCGGTGATTCTGCTGGCAGCCGACTGCGGCAGTCTTTATGAAAGTGCCGTATTCGGCGTCATTTCCGGGCTTGGGCTGGTTCTTGCTTCTCTGTTTATCGCGTCGATCCGTGGAAAACTCGAGACATCGGAGATTCCCGAGGCTTTCCGCGGAATTCCCGTGCTTCTGATTTCAGCCGGAATCTGCGCTGTGATTCTGACCGGTTTTTCCGGATTGTCATTCTGAGGAGGGAACCATGCTGGAAATATTACTGACAACCTCTCTCTTTCTCGTGCTTGGCGTGATTGCGGGATTGATTGCATGTTTTATGCAAAAGCCTAAAAACGAAGCGGAAACCGAAAATCACACCGAGGAAACAACGGCAAATGCCGAAAAACAGATCCCCATGCAGGCTGTGATTCTATGCAGCGGAAACATTGACGAAAATCCTCCTGTTTATGATTACCGCGGCGCGGAAAGCTGTCAGGCAGCTCTTGTGCTGGGGGAGGGCGGCCGTACCTGCCTGGCCGGATGCATTGGTCTGGGAGACTGTATGAAAGTATGTCCGGAAGATGCAATTGAGATCAGGAAAGGACTGGCTTTGGTAAACATTCTGCGATGCACCGGATGCGGAGAATGCGTGGATGTGTGCCCGAAAAAGCTGATAGCGCTCAGACCAAGGGAGTTTACAGGGCAAAAACACTGTATACGCGGCTGTAATGACGGTATCTGCGATGCCTGCGGGCTGAATGAAAGTAAATAACCGGAAAAGACAAAGCTCTGTACAAGAAAGTGCAGAGCTTTGTTTGTTGTGAGAAATATACAAAATACAAACACGTGTATTGTTCATATATACAAAAACATCAGATGACGGCAAATTTTAGAAGAGAAAACCTTGAAAAAATCCGATGAATGTTCTATTATATACAATGAATATCGGCGGTCTTCGCCGGTTTCGGTAATTTGCGAAAATATTTTAATCCGGAGGATTTATAAATGAACGCATCTGACATCATTCGCGTTGGTATCATCGGCTGCGGTGGTATCGCAAACGGCAAGCACATGCCCTCCCTCAAGAAGGTTCCCGGCGTAAAGATGGTAGCTTTCTGTGACATCGTTGTTGAAAGAGCGGAAAAGGCAAAGGCTCAGTACGGCACTCCCGATGCAAAGGTCTACAAAGACTACAAGGAACTCCTTGAAGACAAGACCATCGACGTTGTACACGTTCTGACTCCCAACCGTGCGCACTCCTTCATCACCGTTGACGCTCTGGAAGCAGGCAAGCACGTTATGTGCGAAAAGCCCATGGCAATCAACTCTGTGGAAGCGAAGAAGATGCTGGACGCTGCTGAAAGAACCGGCAAGCTTCTGACCATCGGCTATCAGACCAGACAGACCGCTCAGGCTCAGTTCCTCAAGGCTGAAGCAGAAGCAGGCACCTTCGGCGATATCTACTTCGCACGCGCTTGTGCAGTTCGCCGTCGTGCGGTTCCCACCTGGGGCGTATTCCTCAATGAATACGAACAGGGCGGCGGTCCCCTCATCGACATCGGTACTCATGCTCTCGACGTAACCCTCTGGATCATGAACAACTACAAGCCCAAGTACTGCGTTGGTACCGCTTACAAGGCACACAACAACGACGTGGAACAGGGCAACGACTGGGGCAACTGGGATCCCGCCAAGTTCACCGTTGAAAGCTCCGCATTCGGCTTCATCGTAATGGAAAACGGCGCTACCATCTCCCTCGATGCATCCTGGGCACTCAACACTCTCGAACCCCGTGAAGCCTGCTGCATGGTATGCGGTACTCAGGCAGGCGGCGATATGTTCCACGGCTCCGCAAGAATCAACGGTATCCGTCAGAACAGACAGTACACCTTCGAACCCAGCTTCAAGTCCGGCGGCGCTGCATTCTACGAAGGCGTTTCCGACAACGACCCCGCTGCAAAGGAAGCTTACCAGTGGATCCAGACCGTTCGCGGCGAAAAGGCTCAGCCCACCGTTCTTCCCGAACAGGCATTCACCGTTACCAGAATTCTCGAAGGTATCTACACCTCCGCGAAGACCGGCGACATCTACAAGTTCTAATTCCGGAATCAATGGAAAGGGAAGCTCTCGGGTTTCCCTTTCTTTCATAAAGCAATTCAATGAGACGAAAGGATAAAATATTATGAAGCTTTGTGTTCTTGCAAACCTGTACGCAAAGAAGCCTCTCGAAGAAGTCCTCGCTGATTTCCAGAAGAGAGGTGTGGAAGCGGTTGAAATCGGGTGCGGCGGTTATCCCGGAAAGGACCACGCGGATCCCGAAGTGCTTCTGAACGACGAGAAGGCATTTGAAGAATGGATCGGTCTCTTCAAGAAGTACGGCATCGAACTGGCAGCTCTGTCCGCTCACGGCAACCCCGTGCATCCCGACAAGGCTACCGCAGAAATGTACGACAAGGATCTCCGCAATGCCATCCTCCTCGCTGAAAAGGCTGGCGTTGACACTGTTATCACCTTCTCCGGCTGTCCCGGTGATCATCCCGGCGCAAAGTACCCGAACTGGGTAACCTGCCCCTGGCCCGAAGATTTCCTCGCTGTTCTTGACTACCAGTGGAACGAAGTTCTGATTCCTTACTGGAAGGAACTGGTTGCTTTCGCAAACGAACACCACGTTACCAAGATCGCGCTGGAGCTTCACCCCGGCTTCTGCTGCTACAACACCGAATCCCTCCTGAAGCTCCGTGCGGCTGTTGGTCCCACCATCGGCGCAAACTTTGACCCCTCCCACCTGGTATGGCAGGGAATGGAACCCGCTGCTGCAATCCGTATGCTGGGCGATGCCATCTTCCACGTTCACGCAAAGGATACCAAGATCGACAAGATCAACACCGCAAAGATCGGCGTTCTCGATACCAAGCACTACGGCGACGAGCTGAACAGAGCATGGGTATTCCGCGCTCTCGGTTACGGTCACGACGTATCCTGGTGGAAGGATATCGTTGACAACCTCAGACTTGTGGGCTACGACGGCGTTCTCTCCATCGAACACGAAGACAGCCTGATGTCCATCGACGAAGGTCTTTCCAAGGCTCTGGATGTTCTTAAGGAAGCTATCATGCACGATCCCAAGCCTTCCACTATGGCATGGGCATAAACTGACCGAAAATTCAATCATGCAGACCGGCTATGGAGCAAAAACTATAGCCGGTTTTCATATTTCATAGCGGATAAACAGATTGCACAAAATAAAAAAGACAAAAATGTGAAAGATCACAATAAAAATAAAAGCTAATCTACTTGCAAAAAATATAAATGTGTGCTAAAATATTAAGGAAATTAGGCACACAAGTGCTAAACAGGAGGAAAACATGAAAAAGGCATTCTCTCTCATCCTTTCCGCACTCATGGTTGCCGGTCTTGCTACCGCTTCTATGGCTGCACCCCTCGTTGAAGGTACTGACTACATCGTTCACGCACCTTCCAACGAAGATTACTGCACCGAAGCATTCGGTGACGCATATCCGGGCTCCCTCGACTGGGACTGGGTAGAAGTTACCTCCGGTCAGCTTCTC
>JAFQWY010000164.1 GCA_017407225.1 Clostridia bacterium
CAGATGGAGTTGGTGGATGCCACCTGACGGGCGGTGCGGTCGGTTCCCAGAATGGGAGTGCCCTTGTGAGCCGCCTGACGGGGAATGCCGCGCATGATGTGGATGCCGAATTTCAGACCGAGAGAATGGACGTATTCGGCCAGAGGAGCAAAGCCCTTGCCGCCGGCCGCAGAGGGGAAACGGTTGACCGCGGGCAGGAGACGGGAGTATTCATCCATGCACAGCTCCGTGAAAGGGGAGTACTGGTGGGATCCGGCATTGGGCTCGAACCACTGGATGTCCACAACCACATATTCCCAGCCGTAGGGCTTGAGGTATTTCGCCATGTATTCCGCATTTTTGCGCACGATGTCTTCGGTGACAGCCGCGCCGTAGCAGTCCCAGGAGTTCCAGCCCATGGCGGAGGTGGGAGCGATGATTTTTTTCATGTTTCGGTTCCTTTCGTATGGTATGGTATCGTTCCGTTCAGAATATATTATAAGTATACATGAAATCCCGGGAAATTTCAACCGTAAATGATACGATCTTATTGATCTTTTCGGAGATTGTACGGTTTTGCAGGATGCTGATGAAAAAATTGCAGATTCCGTGCACTCAGCCGGGTCTGATATACAGGTTTCGCCCAATTCAGGCTAAAAACGCGCAGAATCTGCGGAATCATTTTGTGAAAAATGTTGCCTTGACTAATTCTGCCCTTCATGATAAAATAAACTCGTATGCATAAAAAATGAAAAAAGAAGAAAAAGAAACAAGAAAGGAATCGTCATGACAATTTTCGACGTTCTGACGCTCATCGGAGGTCTCTGCCTGTTCCTCTTCGGCATGAACCTGATGGGTGCGTCTCTGGAACGGCGGGCAGGAAACACCCTGAGAGATCTTCTGGGCAGACTTACTACAAACAAAGCTGCCGGATTCCTCACCGGTATGGGTGTAACCGCCGTCATCCAGTCCTCCTCCGCAACGACCGTCATGGTAGTGGGCTTCGTTAACTCGGGCCTTATGACGCTCGCACAGGCTATCAATGTCATCATGGGTGCAAACGTAGGTACAACAATTACCTCATGGATCCTGTCCCTCAGCGGTATTGAAAGTTCCAATGTATTTGTACAGCTTCTCAAGCCTACCTCCTTCACTCCCATCCTTGCCCTCATCGGAACCATTCTCTATATGTTCGGCAAGTCCTCCAAGAGCAAGGACACCGGAACCATCCTTCTCGGCTTTGCCACCCTCATGTTCGGTATGGACACCATGTCCGGCGCCGTTTCCGGTCTGAAGGAAGTGGAAGAATTCAGAAACATCCTGCTCCTGTTCAAGAATCCCATTCTGGGCGTACTGGCAGGTGCAGTCCTCACCGCAGTCATCCAGTCCTCGTCCGCATCCGTCGGTATCCTTCAGGCACTGTCCTCCACCGGAGCCGTCACCATGCACGCGGCAATCCCGATTATCATGGGTCAGAACATCGGTACCTGTGTGACCGCGCTTCTGTCCTCCATCGGTGCAAACAAGAACGCAAAGCGCGCGTCCCTGGTTCATCTGTCCTTCAACGTCATCGGTACTGTGGTATGGCTGGCTGTATTCTCTGTGATCACTGCCATTGTCCACATTCCGCTTCTTGACGATCCTGCAAGCAAATTCTCTATTGCAATCGCACATTCTGTATTCAATATCCTCTGCACAATCCTCCTGCTGCCCATGAACAAGCTGCTGGAAAAGCTGGCATACAAGCTGATCCCCGAAGCAAAGGTGGAAACGGAAGAAAAGTCCGAAATGCTGGACGAACGTCTCTTCGCTACTCCCCACATCGCACTGGAACGCTGCTCCGAGCTGACTGTTGAAATGGCGGAATGCGCGTCCTCCTGCCTGAAGGTTGCCATGTCCTCCTTCAACAAGTGCACTCCCGAGGTTGTTTCTTTCGTCAAGGAAGGTGAAGACAAGACCGACCACTACGAAGACATTCTGGGTACCTACCTGGTCAAGCTCAGCGCACTGCTCTCCGGTGAAGAAGACTCCGCGGAAGCGACCAAGCTGCTGAGAGTGATCGGCGACTTCGAGCGGATTTCCGACCACGGTATGGAAATCATCGGTGCCGCAGAAGAGCTGAAGCAGAAGAAGCTGTCCCTGACCGAAGGGGCGGACAAGGAACTTGCCGTTCTGTTTGACGCTGTTACCGAAGTTGTGGATCTGACCTTCAAGGCATTCTCCGAAAACGATCTGGAAGCTGCCGCAAAGGTTGAGCCTCTGGAACAGGTCGTAGACGGTCTGAAGGAACAGCTGAGACAGAACCACATCGCGAGACTCCAGAGAGGCGAATGCACCATCGAAGCCGGATTCATCTGGACCGACCTGCTCACCGCTCTCAACCGTACCTCCGACCACTGCTCCAATGTGGCGGCGTGCGTGCTGGATACCGCGGAAGGCAACCTGAACCTCCACGAATTCCTCAGAGACATCAAGGAAAACGACGAATACTTCAAGAAGGAATACAGAGCATACCAGCAGAAGTATGTTGTGGCTTCCGTAAGATAATAAGGATACAGAAAACCGATGACCGGCGGAAACTCCATCGATCATCGGTTTTTTCTTATTCCTTATTCTTCCTGTTCTTGTTCATCACAACCGCCGCAGCTGCAGCAATGACCACGGCCGCACCGCCCAGAATGTAGGGGAGCATGCCGTTTTTCTCCTTCACGGGCTTGTTGTCGGAGTCGGTGATGACCATTTCAATCTCTTCCGTGGAGTCAGCCTCCGTCTGTGCGTGAACGGATGTGATTCTGTAAATCGCCGCATCCTTCTTCGGTACGGTGACCGTCAGATGCTGACCGTTCAGATTCATGTCAATACCGCGCCACAGTTCTTTTACCGTATATTCGCCGTGATCCGCCAGAATGCCCGTCAGATTGAAGCTGTAATCCTTCGCATCGGAGTCGAAGTTGAACACCGCCAGATAAAATTCGTCCTCATCACCGTACCGGTAGACTTCCGCGCAGCGCTCACCGGGAATTACTTCCCACGGAGTGAACATACGCCCCAGCTTGGCGACGGACACCACGTCCGCATTGCCGAACATGGAAAGGATGCGCTCTTCCTTGGCCGATCCCGGTTCGATGCCGGTCAGATCGTCGCCCACAAGGAAGCTGGTACCGGAAATGGCACCCGCCGTAACCCGGCATCGTGCTTCACCGTCGGTGACATCGCCGTCACTGCCCCATACCACCAGATGGTCGGGGTCAGGATAGGGATAGACCGCGCCTTCCCAGAAGCAGGCGGTCAGATAGCTGAGAACGTGTCTGGTGTTGTCAAGGCTTGCGAAGGCGTCACAGCTGATTCTCCGTCCGTCCGCGTACTGATAGGGGAACAGGGGCGCAATGGAGAGATTTACGTACATCTTACCTTTGCACAGCTCCAGAATCTTTGCCATGCCGTAGTTGTACGCCTGAATGCCGGTGGTGATGCTTTCGTCGTAGTGCTTTCCTTCCACGGCGCCGTGGGTCATGAAGTCCAGCTTCACGTATTCAAATCCCAGATCCATGAAGTAATTCAGCTTGTCGGTGAACCGCTGGACAGTAGCGGGATGGGTGGGATCAAGGGCGAATCCGCCGTCCAGCTTGCCGTACAGGCCGGAACCGTCGGATTTTTTCACAGCCGCTGCGTAGTAGGTGTACTTAGTGCCCTCCACGCGTGAGTTTTTCAGGGCTTCCTCGTCGGAATGCCATGCCGTAAAGGGAGTAAAGTAGATCCCGGCCTTCTGTCCGTTGTCGTGACAGCATTTCACGAATGCGCGGAGTGCGTCGTCCAGGGAAAGATCGCAGGAGGGATCGTTATGTACCAGAAAATCCCAGAAGGAGTCGATGTTCACATACACGGGCGCGCCGTCCTGCTGCCATACCTCCTGCAGATGCTCTTTAATGTAGTTGGACACTGCGATCATGTCGCTGTATTTGACCTTGGACTGCAGTACTCCCCAGGAGTTGTAGCCGAAGGGAACGTCCGCGACCGATGCCTTGGGAGGAACCGCATCCGCGTTTGCGTCACCGTAGGCGGACAGACCGTCACGCCAGTCGCTGTAGTATCCCACAAAGATGAGGGGGGACTTCACGGTACTGCCGCTGACGGTGCCGTGCGCTTCCACGTCCCGGGTCAGGCTGTCCGCGATGCCGCCGAAGACCTCGAATCCCATGACGGATGCCTGCTGCGCGCTGATGGCAACCCCGGTCTTCCAGGTATCATGCTCCACGGATCCGGTGACGATTCCGGCATTGGTGGCAGCATCGTAGAATACACCCACTTCATAGGAACAGGTGGACAGCCCCAGCTTCCGCACACCAAGAAACGCAGGCTCCACCCACATATCGTTGTCGAAAGGGACTTGGACGAACACGCCGTTGTCGATGGGAAGACCGCCCTCATAGACAACGAGGGGGGAGATTCTGTTGGTGGAAACGCCGCTGTCCTTTGTCACGGAAACTTCGGTGAGCATCCAGGGCGCATCCTCGCTGAGCCGGAAGATCTGAGTCATGGTGCCGTCAAATTCCGGGTGACCGCGGTGGATGAAGGTGACCGTGGTGCCGTCCTGGGCCATGTGATGCTCGGCGAAATCGTGGGATTCCACCGTGATGCCGTCAACGACCGCTTCGGCGTGGGCATCGCAGATCACGGACCTGCCGCCGGTGAGGAAGGAGTAAATCCCGTTGTGCAGATCCAGAATCAGGGAATTATCCCCGGCATCGATCCGCTCGTCGTCCCGGCTGTTGTAAGTGCGGGATGGGAAGGAGGCGGATTCGGGGGTGAAAATCTCGATTTTGTCAAGGTCGGGACCGTACCAGTCGGAGCCGAAGATGAGCTTGCCGCCCTTTTTCAGCTGAACGTCGATCTCAGCCGTTCCTACGGTGCTCCAGCCGCCGGAGTTGCTGCAGGCCAGCTTGTAGCTGCCGTCGTCGGTGGTGATGTTGAAATACCGGTCGTCGGAACCGGAATAATAGTGAACCCGGAGGGTATAATAGCCGGATGCAGGGATGCCGAGACTGCGGAAGGTGACTCTTCCCTCCACGGAGCCGCCGTTTTTGCCGATGGAGCCGACCTTGGAGCCGTTTTTGGATGCGGTGCCGCTGAGATGACCGTCTTCCGCCTGCAGGGTGAGAACGGGAACTGCCGCCGCGGATACGGGAAGTTTGGTGATGGATTGAATCATGCCGAATACCAGCCCTGACAGAACGATGAGCGCCAGCAGAGCCCGCGTGAATCTGGATTTCATAAATCACGCTGTCCTTTCGATGGTGTTTATGAGAATATTATACTACATCATGACGGAAATGTAAAGCCCCGCGCCGGGGAATTGACATTTGACCGCAGGTGTGGTATCATAAAAGAGCAAACTGCAATAAATTTGAACGGAGTTGTTTATGCTCTATCTGATAACCTTTCTCGAAGGACTGATTTCCTTCATTTCCCCCTGTATGCTGCCCATGCTTCCCATCTACATCTCCTATTTCGCCGGGAATACGGCAGGCGAATCGGAGCAGAAGCGGCATACCGTCGTTCGCTCCCTCTCTTTTGTACTTGGATTCACCGTGGTATTCACCGCCCTCGGGCTGTTTGCCGGCGTCATCGGCGGATTTCTGAGACAGTATCAGACTGCGGTGAACATCGTCACCGGGCTTATCGTGATCCTCTTCGGGCTGTCCTATCTGGAAGTGATCCGCCTGCCCTTCTTCAAAGGAATGGGCAGTATGCGCGGCGTGACTTCTGTGTTCTCCGCATTCCTGTTCGGGATGATCTATTCCGTGAGCCTGACCCCCTGCGTGGGTGCGTTTCTCGGCTCCGCGCTGATGATGGCATCCTCCGGCGGACAGGCGCTGACGGGCGGGCTTCTGCTCCTGACCTACTCTCTGGGTCTGGGCGTACCCTTCGTGATCTCCGCGATGCTGATCGAGCGTCTGACCACGGTCTTCAACGCCATCAAGAAGCACTACCGCATCATCAATCTGGTGTGCGGAATCTTTCTCATCCTTGTGGGCATCGCCATGTGCTTCGGGATGATGAACGCCCTGCTGGCAGTATTCTCGTGAGGTAAACATGAAACAGACACACAAAACCATCCTGACCGCAGGCGTGCTTCTTCTCGTTCTGGGAGGCGCCGTGATCGGATACAATGCCCTGACAAAATACTATTCCCCGGAAAACTTTGTGCCGGACAAGACCCTCGGCATGAGTGCGGATACCGGCGAGACCGTCTCAGCGGACGTCATCGGCGAATCTTCTGCCGATACTTCTGCGGAAACCGGTGAGGAAATCGACTACTCCGCCCCGGATTTCACCGTGTACGATGCCGACGGAAACGCCGCAAAGCTGTCGGATTTCTTCGGCAAGCCGCTGGTGGTCAACTTCTGGGCGTCCTGGTGCGGTCCCTGCAAGTCAGAGATGCCCTACTTTGACAAAGCCGCCGCCGAGCGTGACGACGTGACCATCCTGATGGTGAATCTCACCGACGGTCAGCGGGACACCGTGGAATCGGTGACAAAATTTGCCGCAGACGAGGGCTACAGTTTCCCTCTGTGGTTCGACACGGAGCTGAGCGCCGCCAACGCCTACTACGTCTACTCCATTCCCATGACGGTGTTCATCGCCGCTGACGGCACCCTCGCAGACTACCACACAGGCGCCATGTCCGATGAAACCCTGAACGCATACCTGGATCTCTTAGTGGAATACAGCAAATCCCTTGAGACTGCACAGCAATAACGAAAGGAAATACATCATGAACAAGAAAGTTACATTCAATCCCGACGAGGAAATCGTAAAAATGGTGAAGGAAGGGCTGGAAAAGACCGGCGTCTACTGCCCCTGCCGTCTGGAACACACGCCCGAGAACAAGTGCATCTGCAAGGAATTCCGGGAACAGATGAAGGATCCCGAATTCGAAGGCTTCTGCCACTGCATGCTGTACTACAAGGCGAAGGGGTGAGTTTTTTTGCCGCACTTAACCTGCGGTTGGAATCCTTTCTCCCGGACAACTGCCGGTTGGGACGGTCGAAGAACAGGTTGTTTACCGTTCGTGGACTGTGTGGTATAATGGTATCACAGCCGGATGAACGGTGAATATCGAAAGGATGCGTCATCATGCGAGAGATCAATATTGCGAAGAACATATCGGATCTGCGGAAGAGCAGGGGAATCACGCAGGAACAGCTTGCAGCCGAACTCAGCATCTCCCCTCAGGCGGTTTCCAAGTGGGAAACGAATGCCTCACAGCCTGACATTCAGCTTCTGCCGCTGATTGCCGATTATTTCGGTGTGAGTATCGACTATCTTTTCTACGGTCAGGATATCCCATGCAGCGAAATCTACGGCGAGGTGTTCGCAAAGACTGCCGCATATCCCATGATGAGTAAGGAATCCTACGAGGATGCGCTTACCCTGTTCGGATATGCCCATCACGGGATCAGCAACGGCAATCTGACCGACGGACATATTGAAATACACGAGCGTCCCGCCCATATTTCGGATCAGAACGGGGTTTCCCTGTTGTCCGGAAAGGGGTACGGTGCCATTTTGACCCGCTCCTTCTTCGAGCGGGTTGACCGGGATACGGCGGAATACGCGGCACAGCTTCTGCCCGTTCTGGCGGATAAAAACAATCTGCTGGTGTGCATGGCGATCATTTCCATGAGCGATATCAGCTTCGGTGAACTGCAGGAGAAGCTGGACTTTGATGAAAATACACTGCGGAAATCGCTGGATTGTCTGATTGGCGCGCAACTCGTTATCGAAACCGAATCCAAGCATAAGTCGCTGGGCTTTACGTACTGTATACGCGAAATCTGCCACACCTGTCTCTGTATTCTGATAGCCACCATTGAGATGCAGCGTTATTCTTTCGGCGGAATTGCCTGCTGCATGGGGTACGGGGATTTTCCGATCAGGCTGTGAGTATCTGTTCGGAAAACAAAAATTAGAAATTACAACGCCGCCAAAAGGAGGTAACTATGCGGTACCGCCGGAAATTCCGCCTGAACGAATACGTCCGTGAGCTTTTCGTCCGCGCATCGGCCGTGCTGGGGCTTGTGACCGTAGTGGGACTGCTTGCCAATGTGCTGATTCTGGTGCTGGGGTACATCATCGCCCTGCCCCACCTGTTCGACTACCTGGAAGGCTACTTCATGACCCTGAACAACACCGGACTGTGGATCCTCTACGGCGGCCTGTCCCTCCTCTTCTGCATGATCCTGAACGGGATTTTTCTCACCCACATCGGTTCCTCCGCGGCACATTACCACCGCAATTTCCCGGATACGGCGAAGAATGTCCGCCGGGATCTCCGGATCACCGTAGGCGCGGGATGCGGTGTCCATGGACTGCTCTGCTGGATTGTGGCGAAGATGGGACTGCCGTACCTGTTTTTCGCCGGTCCCGTCCAGTACATTGCCCGCCTGATCGGAAACGGCGACCGCTCCCTGTTTGCGGATCTGTCCTATTCCTTCCCGGGATGGGTGATCACGGTGTCGGTGGTGATCTACATTGCCGCAGTATCTGCCGGATGTGCAGTCGGGTACCGGATCGGATACCGGAAGCGCGCCGCGATGCTTGAAGAAGCGGATGCCGAAGCCAGACGGGGCACTCCCCCCGAGAAAACATGGTCTTCCGCCGATGCAAAACAGACTCCGTGGGCGTACCGTCCCGATCAGCGTCCCTGAATCAGTCACAGCAGCCGTTGGTTCTGCACAGAATCGGCGGCTGTTTTTTGTGCGGTGTGCCGAAATATGCGTGTTCATTGAAAATCCAATCAGGTTCACTTGACTGCGTATGGCGGGTGTGTTATAATGATACCACAAACACCAATCAACAGGAGGCACTTATGAAACGCAAACCGACATCCTCCCGTGAACTGGATATCCTTATCAATATCGTACTCGTCACTGTTTTTGCCACCGTCATCGGGCTGACGTCCAATGTTCTCATTCTCCTGATGGGGTATGTCATCACACTGCCCGCCTTTGCCGCAGGTCTTGCCAATCTGAACGATCAGGTGCTGTGGGGATCCATTGCCGCCATTTCGCTTCTGTTCTGCATTGCGGGATGCGGATGGCTGGGTACCTTCGTGGGAGTCAACGCAGCCCATTTCCGCATCGGGCAGAAGATTGACAGGACGTTCAGTGTTCCGGTCATGGCGGTCACTGTCGGTGCGGGCAGTCTGCTCCATGGGCTTATGGCACTGGGGACGGCGGGGTTAAGCGTATCCTACCTCTTTTTCGCAGGTCCCGTGCTGTACATATCCCGGTTCATGGCAGGCGCGGAACGGCAGTTTTTTGCATATGATACCGACAGCTATTCTTTCGGATATGTCGCCGCCGCCATTCTGGTCTATATCGTCCTGATTTCCGCAGGATCAGCCTTCGGATATTATAAGGGCTTCCGCCGACAGATGAGACTGCAGGAGGAGAAGGAAGCTGAAGACCGGAAAGGCACCTCCGCTGAGAAAACATGGTCGGCGGCAGACCGGGATCAGGCGTCCCGCGCGGATGAATTCGGGCATACGGAAGAAAAAGTATTCCTGAAAACCTTCGACCGCCGTGCGGATGCCGCCTACCGTGCCCTCAACCGCCGCAGAATCGTGAAGACGGTGCTGTTCATTCTGGCATGGTTCGCGGCGGATGCTTTGTTTGCATACCTGTGGATCAGCTCCCGTGCAAACGTGCGGATGGGCGTGGACACCATGCCCTTCGTGGCGCTCCTGATTGTGCCGTTCTACCCCATGAAGCTGCATAAGAGACTGCTGGGGAAGACCTTCTACGGCGAAGTGGTGAAGATTGATACAAAGGAGGAGGCACGTCCCGGGCGGCTCCGTGGGGAAATCAATGTCAAGCGCACCCAGGTTCTCCTGCTCCGCCCCGACAACGGCGTACCCGAGGAATTCCGCTATCCTGCAGGCACCCACTTCGATCTGTCACCGGGTGACCGTGTGCTGAAGCTGTCCGCCTATCCCCATCCCATCCCCACCCTGAAGCGTTCTGCAGTGGGATGCCCAAAATGCGGTCATGCATCGGACGAACGGGGAGCGAAAAAATGCCCCTGGTGCCGGGAAAAGCTGGCGCAGTGGAAATAACCAGACAAAAACACCTGTCAATCGGGCTATCTGCTCAAATGACAGGTGTTATTTTTGTGGATTCAGCCGAAATTTCCGCCGTAGTGGAGGATCAGCAGAGCGCGGTAAGTTGCGTCGCAGTCCCGGCGGACGGGGGCTTTCCAGTCCACTTCAAGCTGCTGACCGCCGTAGGTGGAGAATCCGCGGAGCTGATTTTCGTCAATGGCGGCGCGGCAGATTCCGTCGCAATCAACGGATGCGGCAATTTCACCGACAGCCTCCTGCAGTGCGGGCACATACGGCGTCACACCGCAGCGGCACAGCCATTCGCATCGGTCCAGCTGAATCTCACCGGCAGGATTGCGGAGGGAAAAACCCTCCTTGAAGCATCCCGTGGTGCCGAGCACATGCCCCACCCACGAATCCGCGCCCACCTGTTTGTCCGCACGGTCGGTGCGCATGAGGGCATTGACGGAGTCCGCCAGAATCTTCACGTTCTCCGGCGTTTTCCATGTGTCCGTGTGGGCGAGGATGTCCAGATGATACCAGCAGGGCCACCGCTCATCCTTGTTGAAGACCCGCTTTTCCTTTCCGCCGCTTTTCACGATCCTGCTGATGTCCAGGATGGAATCCACCTCCGTGACCCTTCGGAAGGAGTCAAGGCTCAGCTGAATCTGGGGAGAGATGTCGATTCTGTCCGCATACCCGGCGCGGGCGATGCAGGCACAGCGGATGATATTCTGCCCGTTTGCGGCGTATTTGAATTCGTCGTAATACTTCCCGTGGGTACGGTAGCATAGATCGGTCAGGGGCACCGTCACGAATGCATCCATGGCCCTCTCCAGCACCGGATGATCCCGGAAAATAAGCTTTTCCCCCAGATACTTGGTGCCGACCTCCTGATTTTCGTAAGGGCCGGCGTTCTTGTTGGGACCGTGGAAACCGTTGCCCAGCCATCCGTTCTCCTTCTGACAGGCAAGAATCAGCTGCACAACCGGCTCCGCGAGAACTTCCTCCTGCATGAGCCGTGCCTCATCTTCGGGAACCGTCTCCCCCAGCACCTCCGCCCGAACCCGGTACCGTATGGATGGATTGGCGTTCTCCAGAAGAAAATCCGTCATTTTATGCTTCATATTGTTCCCTCCTGTAGATCTCAATACCCTCTCAGCCCCCGATTTCTGCAAGCTGAACCGATCCGTCAAAACCGCTGTAATTCACGGAAAACACCCGTACCGCCCCGGTGCCGTCCATGTAGGAAATGCCGTAGTAGGGAATGGTCTCGGGAATGTTCATCCTCACAGCCAGACCCTTTTCCGGTGTCAGCTCCCCATAAACGTACAGCTCCTCAAAGGAGAAAACCACTTCTCCGTCGTCGGTGATTTCTTCCAGTGTCAGACCCAGCAGTCTGAAATCCCGCACCGCACCGTCGGTCAGGAACACCACCTCGGAGGCATATTCCGAATCGTCCGCTGTATAGGAGTCCCGTTCGCCTGTGTATTCATTGCCGTACACTGCCGATACCGCGGGATTCTCGGGATATGCAGGCACCTCTTCGGGAATCTGTTCCGTTTCCACCGCATCTACGGCCGGAATCTGCGGTACATCGTCGGGTTCTCCCTCACTCCGTCCGCATCCGGTCAGCATCAGAACCGCCGCCAGCAGAATTGCAAGTTTATTTCCCATCATCGTTTTCCTCCCCGTCATCCAGAAGACCGTCCCGGCGGCAGGCCAGCGTCAGAGCCTCCATATCCACGGTCAGATCCAGCTTGTCATCGTCGAACAGACACCTGTACTGCTTCTCCATTGCCTTTCTGATCTCACCGAGATGGGTCACAGTGCTGTTCTGCAGTTCATCCGTCAGAGCTCCGCTTTCCTCCAGCCGCGTGTAGGATGCAAGAATCTTGCCCAGCGTGGGCAGATAGTAGCTGAGAAACTGTCTGGCGTCATGCACAGCCTGGGGCTTCTGCTTCAGTGCCGACAGGATTTTTTCGCCGATGTCAATGATTTCGCGGCACAGGGATGCGGTCTCACGGTTTCTGATCTTCACCTGCGCCCGGCGGAGTCCCATCAGCTCCCCTCTTGCCTTCGACAGGATGGCTGCAGGGCTGTTGGGATCGCTGTTCTCCCTGTTCCCGGTGACGGAAAAATAAATCACCAGACCGATGAGAACGAGCATCCCGAGAATGGCAATTCCGGCAATCCACAGAAGAATCGTTCCAAGGGACGGGATAAACTGCCGTGCCGCCAGAAACAGCACCACGCATCCTGCCAGTCCCAAAATTCCGGTAATCCCGGATCTGTTATCATTCATCACAAACTCCTTTCAGACCGGATCATTTTCCGGCATCCGTCAGCTCACGGATCTTGCGGGTCTCCTGCAGAATCCCGTCTTCCGCTTCCCATACATCCGTCAGCACACCGATCATCTCCCCGTTGGCCGCGCGTACTTCTTCCATCGCCCGTCCGGTGTTTTTCATAGCCAGAGCAAGGGCGGTCTGATTTTTCCACAAAGCCATGGTATTGGTCAGCAGGGACTGAATCTTTTCCGACAGCGCAGTATTGCAGCCCTGCAGAACCCGGATCTGGGTCAGCGTCTGCATACACACCGTCCTGCTCAGTTTCAGATCGTGAAGACGCTTTTCAAACCGCTCACGCAGTTCTTTTTCCGCATCTCCGTCCTCATCCAGTTTCCGCTGTCCGGCCTCGGTCAGAACGGTCAGCTCCCGGTACTGCTCCAGAACACTGTCGTACAGCTTATTCAGCATAACGAAATCCCGCAGCAGGCGGTTCCGGTGATTCTCCAGTTCCGCAGCAATCCGATCGGTGTTTTCCACTGCGGATTCATACCGCTTCCGCATCCGGTTCAAGTCCCGGCGGCGGAACAGCCATGCGAACAGACCACGTCTCTCCTCAATAGCGGAAAAGTCCCGCAGTTCTCCGATCAGCCTGTTCATCGCATCTCCGATCTGTGCCGAATCCTCCCGTCCTGCCGCCCGGAACAGCTGATCCGCCGCAGATGCCAGCTTTTTCTGCCCTGCAGTTCCGTAGGTGAGGCACAGGGAAGCGTCGTTCAGATCAATTTGCCCGGCAATCTCCCGGATTCTTTCACGATCTTCCTGTGTCAGGCTGATCCCGGGCAAAGCTTCTGCCGTATTGTCCATGAACCGCTCCTTTCTTCCGTTTCGTGATATCACAAAGCAGCCGATAGCATGATGAATTCTGCCACCGGCTGCACGTTATGTTAGGTCAAAAACTGTATGTCTTACTGAATATCCCCGTCATCGAAGGGATCGCCGCATTCGGGGCAGAACTTCGGGGGCTTTACGCCCTTTTCCGGTTCCCAGCCGCACTTGTCGCACTTGTACTGGGGAACGCCCGCAGGCTTCTTCGCACCGCATTCTGCGCAGAACTTGCCCTTGTTCACCGCACCGCAGGAGCAGGTCCAGTGGGTATCTGCGATACCCGCGTCAGCCGGCTTGGGGGATCCGCATTCGGGGCAGAATTTGCCGGTTGCAGTTGCGCCGCACTTACAGGTCCACGCGTTCGCGGGCTTTTCTTCGGGCTTCTTTGCGCCGCATTCGGGGCAGAACTTTCCTGTTGCAATCGCACCGCAGGCACACTTCCAACCGTTTGTGGGAGCGGGGGCTGCTGCCTGCTGCTGAGCCTGCTGCTGCTGACCCATCTGGAACAGGTTCTGCGCGTTCATGCCGCCGGCACCCATTGCCATGTTCATGCCCATGAATCCGACTGCTGCGCCGCCTGCATTGCCTGCCGCGGTCTTCATGGCTTCTGCCTGCGCACCGA
>JAFQWY010000165.1 GCA_017407225.1 Clostridia bacterium
ATTCTCCGACTCCAATGACGTTGCCGCTGTATCCGCCGCTGCTGCTGCCGGTGCCGATGTACTCTACATTCCCACTGACAACACCGCTGCAACCTGCACCGAAGCGATCAACGGCGCGGTTCTTCCCACCGGCACTCCAATCATCGCGGGTGAAGAAGGCATCTGCTCCGGCTGCGGCGTTGCGACTCTCTCCATCAGCTACTACGACCTCGGCGTAAAGACCGGTAAGATGGCAATCGAAATTCTCAAGGGTCAGACCAAGATCGAAGAAATGGCAATCAGTTACGTTGATACCTTCACAAAGAAGTACAACAAAGCGAACTGTGAAGCGCTCGGCGTTGACATTGCAGCGCTTGATGCGGCAGGCTACGTTGCCATCGGCGAATAACATACCCAGGAAATCTGTAAATCAAACGACATAAACGAGGAAACTCCCGTATCCTTTAAAAGCGGATGCGGGAGATTCCTTGCATTGAAAGGTAGTACACAAATGTTTTTCAACTGGCTCGGCGCACTTCCGGGTGCTGCTGCTCAGGGGATGGTCTGGGGGATCATGGCGATCGGGGTTTATCTCACCTACAAAATTCTCGACGTTGCCGATCTGACCGTAGACGGCTCCATCTGTACCGGCGGCGCTGTATGTGCGGTCCTCGTAACAAGCGGAGTAAATGTATGGATTGCCATGCTTGCTGCCATGCTTGCAGGTATGGTCGCAGGACTTGTCACCGGCGTACTTCATAAATACATGGGCATTCCTGCGATTCTGGCAGGTATTCTCACACAGCTCATTCTCTGGTCCGTCAACCTTAAAATCATGGGGAAAGCAAATATTGCGCTTCCCGTAAGAAATTATAAGCTTCTGCTGGCTCAGATTTACGCATCCAAATCCATTGTGGTTCTGCTTGTCATGATCACGGTTCTGATCGCTGCTCTCTACTGGTTCTTCGGCACGGAGCTTGGCACATCCCTCCGCGCTACCGGCAACAATCAGAATATGAGCCGTGCACAGGGCATCAACACCGATGTAACCACCATTCTCGGACTGGTTCTCTCCAACGGCATCGTTGCACTGTCCGGCGCGCTTCTGTCCCAGTATCAAGGCTTTGCCGATATCAACATGGGACGCGGTGCCATCGTCATCGGCCTTGCGGCAGTGATCATCGGCGAAGCGGTAATCTCGAAGATCTCCCATAATTTTGCCGTGAAGCTCATCGGCGTCATCCTCGGCGGCGTGATTTACTATTTCGTATATCAGACCGTTATCTTCCTTGGCCTTGACGCAGACCTTCTCAAGATGCTCTCCGCCATCGTCGTTGCCGTCTTCCTTGCGGTACCGTACTGGAAGAAGAAGTATTTCACCAAACCCGCCGTAAAAAACAAAGGAGGTCAGGGCAATGCTTGAAATCAAAAACATCACCAAGACCTTCAATCCGGGAACGGTCAATGAAAAAGTGGCGCTCAACGATCTGAGTCTTACTCTGAAGGACGGAGATTTCGTTACCGTCATCGGCGGCAACGGAGCGGGGAAATCCACTCTCCTCAACGCCATTTCCGGTGTGTGGAAGCCCGACTGCGGCTCCATCACCATTGACGGGCACGATATCACAAATATGCCCGAACATAAGCGTGCAAAATTCCTCGGACGTGTATTCCAGGATCCCCTGATGGGGACTGCTGCCGGCATGATGATCGAAGAAAATCTTGCACTGGCAAACCGCCGCGGAAAGAAGCGCGGTCTCCGCTGGGGCATCACCAAGGCGGAACGTGCGGAATACGTGAAGATGCTGTCCTCCCTCGATCTGGGGCTGGAGAACCGGCTGACCTCCAAGGTCGGACTTTTGTCCGGCGGTCAGCGTCAGGCGGTCACCCTTCTGATGGCGTCCCTGAATCAGCCGAAACTCCTGCTACTGGACGAGCACACTGCCGCGCTTGACCCGAAGACGGCGGCAAAAGTTCTGGAGATCACCGACCGGATCGTCAACGAAAACAAACTGACCACGGTGATGATCACCCACAACATGAAAGATGCCATTGCCCACGGAAACCGGCTCATCATGATGCATGAAGGCAGAGTCATTGTTGATGTGGAAGGCGAAGAAAAGAAAAAGCTGACTGTGGAAGATCTGCTCGGTCTGTTCTCCAAGGCAAGCGGCAGAGAATTCGCAAGCGACCGTGCCATGCTGTCGTAAATCGGAAAATCAGCTGACCAAAGAATACAAAAACACTTCCGTTCGGATAACCCCGATATACAGGGTTGTTCAGAACGGAAGTATTTTTATATCAAAAAGAAATACCGGCAGAGCTGTTACACTTCCGAAAACGAAGATGTTCTGCCACCATAAGTGGACTGCTTCACATTATGAACGGAAAAGTGTTCGTCTGTGCGGTGGAGGAAGTCGGAATCACCGCATGATCTCAACATAACCAGGCTTCCGGGCAATGCAGATTCCGCCGCAGAAGACAGAGGTCACACCGCCGTCGATTTTTAAGTCATAGTATGCGCCGTCCGCGGGGACGTTCTTCAATTCGGTTCCGTCCGGTGCAAGGGGATTGCCGAATATGAGTCTGTCTTCCGCGAAGGTCACAAGTTCTTCAAGCAGCGGAAGTCCCATGAGAACTCCCCAGTTATAATGCTGGGCACCGGAGCATCGTCCTGTATAAGCATTGTAGTTTTCGGGTGTAAATCCGTTTTCTTTCCATTCTCTGGCAAGCATTGCCCCCGCCTTGTTTGCAAATTCCCATGCCAGCGCGGCTTCCCCGGAACGCTTCAGACCGAGGTAAGTCCACAGCACCTGGGGCGGCCAGATCTGTCCACGCCAGTATGCCTGACCCGGGAAAGCGGGATCATCCTTTGCAATGGACGGAATCATGTAGTCCCCCCAGAATTTGTTTTCATCTTTCAGAATGGAAAGCAGGCGTTTTTTGCGGTCATCGGGTACAAGTCCCGTCATCAGCGGCATGAAACAGTCAGGGGATTGCTTCTTTGAAAGTGTGCCGTCAAATTTCAGATTGTAGTAGCATCCGTCCTCTTCACACCACATTTTTTCGTTGATGTTCTGAGACATCCGACGGTGTTTTTGGGCAAACATGGCGGCGTCTTCCGTGTATCCCAGAGCATCTGCCATTTTTGACAGGCACTCGCAGTCAACTGCATATAAACAGCAGCGTTCCAGTGTATAGACGTCCGCTGTGTGATACTGTGCCAAATATCTGGATTCGTCATCAACATCCGCTTCCGTGATTCCCTGAAGTCCTGCTACCGATTTGAAATAAGTACCGTTGGTCCACTGAGGGCTGTCGTCGTAGGTTTCGAAATAGGCATACTGCGCTTTGCCAACATATGGCTGAAGCCGCGCACCGAGGACACCCATTTCAGCTTCCGGGTCATAACCGAAACCAAGCAGACCCCAGTCCAGAGGATCGCGGAATTTCTGTCCGTCGCCGCGGTCGGAAAACCACCACATATTTGCTTTTTTGGCAGCCTGATAGCACCGTTCGGCCCATTCTTTATCTTTGGTGTGCAGATAGGTATTCCACAGTGTAAGTCCCTGTACGATATGCTGGCTTCGTCCCGCAGTAATCGGAGGTTCGGCTGCGTGTTCCTTACCGGGACGGATATGAAGCGGAATTTTTCCGTCGGGAAGCTGTGCATCATATCCGGAGAGCATATTCTCCCCGGCAAGTTCGGGATCAACCCACGCGGCAGACCAGCTGCTCAGAAAAGTATCCCAGTTGAACTGGATTCCCCAGCCTTCTTCACAGCGTGACCAGGTACGGTCTACCATAATGAATCTGCGTCCTGTGTGCGCTTTGTAGATTGTATTGAATGGAAGAATGGAGGAAAACGCATCGCCGATATCAGAAAGAATTCCGCTTCCGGTGATACTGCGTCCGCATTCTTCGGTCTGATTTTTCCCCTTTGCAATCAATTCATCATAAATGCTGCTGTTCTGTGCTGCGAGATCGGCTGCGCTGCCGTTCCGAAGCACAAAGGAAAAACTCTCAGTAAAATGCGCGCCCAGATACCAGCTGACACCCATATCACCCCAGATGCTTCCGGGAGCCATGTTGCGGAGTTTTCCGTGCTCTTCAAAATCCGCATACTGCCGGATTCGGTTATTGTATCCCCGTGCATCGTCGGGAACTTTGTCAGCGGCAAACATGACAGCATTGTTTTCTCCGGTTCCGTACGGGGAGACAAGTTCACCGGCAAATACACGCGGACTCTGGACCGTGAAATTAGGCCATTCGGTATACGGATGTCTGCTTTCCCAGGGAAGGTACAGTTCCGCCAGAATCTCCAGCCCTTCCTCAAATTCCAGCTGACCGAAAACAGTATTGTCCGACAGACGTTGCCATGACAACCGGATCTTCTTTTCGTTTACTTTCCAGCTGAAATCCAGATGATCTTCCGCTTTGACGGAATGTATGCGGATGGTATGAAAAGGGAAACGCTTTTCGCGGATCAGACGATGGTCATTGACATCCGCCGCAAGAAAACGAATGCCGAAAATCTCTTTGTCCCCCGCTATGGAGACAATTCCGTTCGGATACAACGGATCATATGCGCCATATTTTATCATAATGACAGTCTCCTTTATGTCAAAAAATATCAGTTTTCAGTCAGCAGAAGCTCCGCCAGAGAAGCGCGCTTCAGAATCGTTCCGGGAGTACCGACGGTTCTGTTGGTTCCGGTGCCGACATAGAGATAACTGTCCGTCATATAAATGCAGTTCCATGAGGAAACATAATCCGGATCGGAATTGAAGAGGTATACCGGCTCCGAGAAATTATCTGCTGTCAGTTCATTGGCAGGTGTGCCGTCGGAGAGAATGCTGCAGCAGTTGTTTACCGTCTGCTGGAATGTCACAAGGAATTGTCCGTTGGGAAGCTCCTGGATATACGGGGCACCGGCATATCCTTCGGGACTGCGGTAGATCAGCTGGGGATCGCCCCATGTGATTCCGTCAGGGGAGTAAACCAGCTGGATGCACAGCTCCGGAGTTCCCGGATACCAGCCTTCGATGGCGCAGATGTAGCCGCCGTCGGACAGCTGCTGCCATACGGGCATACCGTCGCGGGATTTGTGTTTGACACCGTCCGCCACAATGGTGCGGTTGGTCCATTCGCCGTCGATCCACTGCAGGTATTCGATATTCTGATAGGGCGGTGCGATAACGGTTCTGCTGTCGTTGGCATAGAAGCAGGTCAGAACCCCGTTCAGAAGCCCGAAATGAGGTTCCCAGACGCCCTTGAACTGACCTTCGTCATCGTAGTATTCACACATCGTGGAGTGGGAGAACCAGGTTCTGCCGCCGTCGTGGCTCTGGCTGACGAGAATCTTGGTGCAGAATTCCGATTCGTCGGGAGCAATGTGCCCGGTTGCTCTGTAGGCAGCAAGAAGGGTTCCGTCCTCCATTTCAAAGAACGCACTGTTGGCGCAGATCAGGGCGTAATCCTTGCCGTCTTTGCCTGTCACATGGTAGTTGCATCGGTAATCGTAGGCTTTCGACCAGGTTGTTCCCTCATCCTCACTGCGGAAGCACCAGCCGTCGATTCCGCACAGAAGGGTACCGTCCCTAAGCTGATACAGCCGCGGATAGGAGACTGCACCGTCCACGCAGATTTCTTCCGCCTGATTCTCCCAGTCGATGGTGATGAGCTGTTCACCGGCAGAAAGGGTTTCTCTGTGATACAGATCCTCGGGGACTCTGATTTCGTCTTTTCCGTTCACGAAGTTTTCCATAAAATATCCCACCGCCTTCTCGTAAGCAATTCTTGTATGTGCGGCAATCACGATTTTTCCGTTCTTTGCGGCAACACACCATTCAAAGGAACCGAGTGAATTATAGATTTCCTCGCTCTCCGGACGGTTGTTTTCTCCGACCAGAATCTCTTTTTGGGGGATTTCCGTTTCCTTTTTGAACCAGTCCGTTGTCAGTGTGAATTTCCCGCCGGTCGCTTCCTTCAGCTCTGACATCAGACCCACCGCGGCACGGACATTCAGCTCACCGCTTTTTGAAAAATCGCTCCGCACGATCTGATAGGTATTGTCGATTACCAGGTCACGGATGACCGGTTCGGTTTCCTCAGGTTCTGCCGGAAGTGGCAGTTCTTTATCTCCGCACGCCGTCATCGTTCCGCACAGCAGAATCAGCAGAACGGCGGAAATCAGTTTGTTTATTTTCATGACAGATATACCCCCGAATGATTGAAGCATCACATTTTCATTACTATTTATTATACACAGATATGGGAAGGTTTTCAATAGGTGAAAGTGTTTTCATGTCGGAAGCAGCATATATTTTCGGTGATACTGCACAGATATCTTGACTTTTTACTGATTATATGATAATATTTAATAGAATTCAATTGATGAATAAAACAAGGAGGTTTCTGTATGACCAGAAGAAAACGCATTATTTCCCTGATCCTTGCATCGATGATGCTTCTTTCCGCCGCATCCTGTTCGGAGTCCGGCGCCAACGAGGAAACAACCGCACAGACCGCCGGTGAAAACACCGAAGCAGCTGCTCCCGAAACCATTCCGGAAGAAACCGGTCCCGTGGCTGAGCTTCCCGATAAGACCTATGACGGCGAAGAAGTTATGTTCCTGACTTCTCTCAATCTCGGTTATGACTGGTACACCAGCTATGAAATCTACGCCGAAGAAATGAACGGTCAGCTTATCAACGACTCTGTTTTCCAGCGCAACACTGTAGTCGAAGACCTGCTCGACATTAAGATTGCCGAAACCAAGGAGTCCGGCTGTCATACTATCGCAAAGAACTCCATTTCAGCCGGTGACAAGCAATTTGACGTTGTCATGCCGTACATGAACAGTACCATTACCCTTGCGGTGGAAGGCGCTCTGCTTGACCTCAAGCAGATTCCGTATCTGGATCTGGAAAAGCCCTGGTGGGACGGTCGTGCAAACCAAGACCTTGTCATCAACGACAGACTGTACATTACAACCGGTGATATTTCCATTCTTGATAACGAATGTACAATGGTTATGTTCTTCAATAAGGATATGATCGCCCAGAACAGTCTGGAAAGTCCCTATGAACTCGTCAGAGAAAAAAGATGGACCATCGACAAGGTCGCTGAAATGTCCCGCAATCTTACCCGTGACAAAAACGGCGACGGCAATATGACCACTGCAGACGACCAGTGGGGGATCTCCATCGCACACAACGCGCCCATTTCCTTCTACTTCGGTGCAGGCGAACGTGTGGTGAAAGCGGACGAAAACGGTGAACTCCAGCTCATGATGGGCAGCAACCGTGCGTTCGACGTTTTTGATAAGATCGCATCCCTTTGCTACAGCACCGATGTTCTTTCCATGCACACTACGGATACTGCCAACTTTGACGACGTTTCCGCATCCTTCAATCTTGGCAACATCCTGTTCGTAACCTTCGCACTCGTTGACATCAACAGCCTCCGTGAAGCGGAATTTGAGTTCGGTATTCTCCCGTATCCGCTCTACGACGAGAATCAGGAAGAATACAATAATCTGATCAGCACCGGTCTTGTCAGCGCTACCAGTATTCCCAACACCTGTGACAACACCGAACTCGTCGGCGTAACCCTCGAAGCAATGGCATACGAATCCACCAAGACTCTGACTCCCGCATATTATGACAATGCTCTCAAAACCCGCTATGTCCGGGATGAAGAATCCCGCGATATGCTTGATATCATCTTCGCAACCCGTGTATATGACCTTGGCTTCATCTACGACTGGGGCGGAGCGGGTTCCATGATTACAAATATGTTCTCTGCAAATCAGACCGGGTATGCATCGCAGTGGCAGAGAATCGAAAAGCTTGTCGTAAAGACAATGGACAAGTCTCTGCAGAAGTTCGCGGAAATTCCGCAGTAATCCAGAACGAAATATCTTTCAGATACCACTCTATTTTACACAGGAGGCAACTATGGCAGAAAAACTTCGGATCGGTATTATCGGAACCGGCGGCATCGCACATTCCCACGCGAATGCGTACAAGAGCTTTGACGATGTGGAAGTGGTTGCGGGCGCGGATATCATTCCCGGAAAGGCTCGGAAATTCCTTGACGAATTCGGCTGGACGGATGCAGCAGCCTATGAGGACTGCGAATCCCTCTGCAAAAGAGACGACATTGATGCCGTGTCCATCTGTACGTACAATACCCAGCACGCCTGCTGTGCGATCGCTGCGCTTGAATCGGGAAAGCACGTTCTTCTGGAAAAGCCCATGTGCGTAACGCTCCAGGAAGGTATCGACATCATGAAGGCAGAAAAGAAAAGCGGCAAGATCCTGACCGTCGGATTCCAGCCCCGATACAACAACAACTGCCGCAAGATCAAGCGGATTGTCGATTCCGGCGAACTGGGCAAGGTCTATTATGTTCAGATCGGCGGAAGCCGCAGACGCGGTATTCCCGGCAGAACCTTCATCGATGCGGATAAGGCGGCATTCGGCGCCATCGGCGACCTTGGCTGCTACTCCCTCGATTTGTCACTGAACTCCATCGGTTATCCCAAGCCGCTTACCGTATCGGCATATACCTCCGATTATTTCGGAAAGAATCCCAAGTACTACAGCGAAGCGGATCGTTTCTCCGTGGACGACTTTTCTGCAGCTTTCATCCGTCTGGAAGGGGATATCATTCTCGACTACCGTATGGCATGGGCAATGCACATGGATATCTGCTCCGATTTTGTGATCCTCGGCACCGACGCCGGACTGAAGGCAACGGCTCCCCATCCCAATCCGCTGTGGGGCTCCATTATTTCCGGCGATATCTCCGGCCTTTACATCATGCACGATAAGGGCGGCGAACCTGTCACCACACAGCTCAGCCTGGAGGCAACCAACTACAATATCTTCACCATGAAGGTACGTGACTTTGTGGATGCGGTCAAGACCGGCGGCAAGGCCCCCATTCCGACCTCGCAGATTATTTACAACCAGGCTATCATCGATGCTATGGTCACCTCCGCAAAAGAACGCTGCGAAATCAGGATCGAAATTCCCGAAATCTGAAACTTTCATCGATCAATCCATAGAATCTGAATCACCGAAAAAGGAAGTCACGGACAAGAATCCATGGCTTCCTTTTCTGTTATACGTGATGTGTGGTTCTCAATATGACTTCTTCCTGCATTTCAGGGGAAAGAGTCACAAAATAATCACTGTATCCGCCGATGCGCACTACCAGATCCCGGTATGCTTCCGGATCGGATTGTGCTTTCCGCAGGGTTTCGTTGTCCACCACGTTGATCTGCACTTCAAATCCGCCCCGCTTCAGATAGGTCTGAACGAGGGAACGGATTGTTGTGACGGAATCATTGCCCAGAGAGGCTTTTGAGAACTTCAGATTCACAGCAACTCCGCCGATAAACTTATGGTGATCCCATTTTGTGGAAGACAGGATGGAAGCGGTGGGTCCGTTCATTTCTCTGCCCTGACAGGGACCCGAACCGTCGCCCAGAGGGAATCCGGCTCTTCTGCCGTCGGGTGTAGCGGAAGTATGTCTGCCGAACTGCTCGTGCATGATCCAGCAGAACACACTGGGAATCAGGCCGGCATTTGAATGTATTCCTCTGTGCGTCCTGCATTCTTCCGCGATATGCTCCGTGAAAATACCGAACAGACTGTCAATCTCATCACAGTCATTGCCGTATTTGGGAATCCGATCCAGAATATACCGTCGAAGTGCTTCGCTGTTCTCGAAATTGCTGTCAGCTGCGGATTTCAGATCACACAGCGTCAGCTTTTTTTCATCAAATACAAGAGTTTTGACGGCGTACAGGGAATCCACCAGATTGGCCATGCCCACAAACGAAGGCATGATCCAGTTGTACTGTGCACCGCCCCGCTCAATATCCAGTCCCCGTTTCAGACAGTCGTTGACAAAGCAGGACAGCAGGGGATTGATGGAATTCTGTGCACGGACTGACCGGCTGCGGCATTCCGCATCGAAATTGCTTTTGATCCGTTCGTCCAGTCTGGCGAAAAAGGCATCCAGAAGGGAATCAAAGGAGGGATACTCCCGATCCATCAGATCCAGAAGGATCTGGGGCATATTGGTGTAAGGGCTGGCAACCCATACATTGGAAGCGGCAGCGGGCGTGATTTCCACACAGGTGCTGTGGATGTAGCTGTGCGCCTGTGCTTCCGGGACACCGTAATGCATCAGACCTTTGGTGATGACATCGTCGTTGAAGAGCGCAGGATGGGAATACCCCTTCACCAGCAGACTGCAGGCTTTGTCCAGATACCGTTCCGGCATGCCTTCCGTACAGCAGAGCCCGACCGACGGATACACCATGCGGATGTCATCGATCACCTGCATGCACATTCCGGTCAGTTCATTGGCAACGATATTGCCGTTTTCGTCCCGTCCGCCCACCATGTAGCCGCTGGACAGACCGTGAGGCACACGCATATTGATCTGTATACCCAGACAGTCCAGCAGAAGCTGAGCAAAGTCAGGGTTCAGCGTACCGTTTTCTGTATCCTTTTTGTAGAATGGATAGAGGTACCGGTCGGGATGACCCAGCTGAAACTGCTGACTGCTGAACGTCCGGTACGGGTTGAACGTGAGGCAGTATGTAACAAAATGAACCGACTGTACCGCTTCGTAAAAGGTGTTGGCAGGACAAGCCGGTACCTTTCGGCAGATCCGGGCAATCTCCTCCAGCTCCGCTCTGCGCTTTGGATTTTCGGTCTGCCGGCTCAGTTCAAGTGCCGCATCCGCATAGTGTTCCGAGTGGCGGATGACCGCTTCCAGACATCGTCTGCAGCATCGGTAAAACGCTCTGTTTTCTTCCGGGCAGGTGAGCAGATACCCGTCAATCTTCTGAATGATCCCGTTCAGACCTTCGGCGAGCACCAGCTCGTAATCGATCGCCATATGGGAATCCTGCCCACCGCCTGCTTTATAGCTGCGGTCATATGCCGTCTGTCGATAGTGCTGTTCCCATTTCTGCTGCTTCTCACCGGAAAGCCTGTGACGGCACTCTCCCACAATAAGCTCTCCCTCTGTGAACGAAGGCGTAAGCTTATCAAAAGCATCGTAAAACGCTTCGGCATACCGGGATTCTTCTTCAAGATCGCATAATTCTTCGTACTTTTTATAGAAATAATAATAGAATTCATCCCCGATCAGACCGCCGTTCAGGGCAGCCAGGCGCAATTTTTCTATTCTGTCCATGATTTCCTCCGTTTGTCAGTATTTGCTGCGGTTTCTGTGAATTCAATCAGTCCCGGTATACCTGTACGGTCACCGAGAGCCGGTGCGATTTCCGTTTTTCCGTATCAAAATACACATGGTACTGCTGCGGCATGGTGACACGGAATTTTTCCGGTATCCCTTCGTTGAGATCCACATCATACCGGTCTGTGATGGTGCGGGATATAAACTGTCCGTCCGCCGGGGAGACGGTCATTTCGCAGCTGCCGCGCCGGAGACGGAAACCGTCCTCCCATGCTTCAGGCTCCGAGAGGGTGTGCAGGGCATAAGTTACCGTGACCGGGTGATCAGCAGTGATGCTGTCTTCAATCACTGCGGTATTTTTATCACAGATCCGCAGTGTGCGGATCCAGCTGTTCAGCATGGGATAGGATGCGGTCAGATCAAGAACCGCCGTGCGGGTACCGTCTGTGTCAGTTCCGCAGGACAGAATTTTACCTGTATGCCGGAAATTCCTGTAATTCTGACCGATCCCGTCGATGAGTACGGCATTGTGTGCCTTTGTTGTGTTCAGCCAGTTCATGTGATGCGCGGTTCCGTAGGCACGTCCGAAATATCCGGAAGGAGTCAGCAGAGCGGTACCGCCGCAGAACAGGGCAAAGCTTCCGTTGTCGGGATGCCGGTGACTGCCGGGACCGAATCTGCTGGCACGGGCCATGAGATGAAGATCGTCGTCAGGAGAAGTGTGATCGCTGTGGAGGCTTACAAATCCACCGTCCGGAAATGCATCCGTATCGGTGATGGGCAGAGTACGACCATCCGATGACGGAAATACCGGCAGAAATACATCCAGCAGATGAAGCTGAAACAGCTCAGGGGAGGCAAGGCTCCGTTCACAGGCAGCAGCTTCGGGAAGCGCGGAGATTTCTGCATAAATCCGGAATGGATTCTGTGCGAAAAATCCCGGCCATTCGATGGATTCGGGCGTGCACCAGTAACCGTCACCGAACGGATGAATTTCGCAGTGGGGCTGAGCGAAGTGCAGAAGATACCGGGCATAATTCCGGTAGAAGGGACGCTCAAGATAATTCCGACCGGAATACCGCGCGACGGCAGAGAAAAACGGGAGATACCATTTGGTATAGCTGGTGGAATAGAATGTGCCTTCCGCCCAGCTTCCGTCCGCACCGCCGTAGTATGGGAACAGACCGTTGTAAATTGTCAGGGCGCTGTTCAGCCATCGTTTCAGAGTCTCTTCCGGAACAATCCCGGTACCCCACAGGGTCAGTGCCGCTTCGCCAAGATAAGCCGGCAGACGTCCCGCATGGGAGGAGCCGGGATTTTCGGTGTAATTGAGTGCGGTAAGACGGTGTTCGCACTGCGCGGCATACATGGCAACGGTTTCACCTGTGTAACGCCGTTCCTTGTCCGTCATCAGCGGATATAACAGATCGAATACCGCCGGGAAACAGCGTGCGCAGCTCAGTCCGACTTCATCTCCCCACGGACCGCAGAGAGAGCAGGGACCGGACGGATTCCAGTCGCAGATGTGAAGAAACAGGTTTTTGGCAAACTGCCCGGCTTTCTCATCGTTCAGAAGATGATATCCCAGAGCACACGCGATAAGATTCCGGTCGCAGTAATCCCGGAAACGTCCGAAATATTCCCGGTAGGGCAGAGCGGTATCATCCCTGTGGAACATAGGACGCTGGGGAAGTCCGTCGGTATAAGCCTGATCGATGTTGCGGCGGAGCGTATTCAGCTCCTCCGGACGGGAGTCGAGAATAGCCGGTACTTCGTCTTCGGTGAACAGATGCCGCGGACGTTTCCCGGGAATTCCGGCGAGGATTTCATCGACCGTCGGGCGCAGGAAGGGAACGGAGTCGTCTGCTACGGTGAAACGCTGCCGGCCGCGGCGTATGCCTGTTTCCACAGCTTCCACATCCCAGTAATATGTGCCGTTTTCCAGCAGTAAGTCGGGAAATACAGTGTTTCCGGTGGTTTCGCAGGTGTAGATAACAGCTTCGGAGGTATCGGTGACCGTACAGCGATAGCTGTTCCTGTATGACGGCAGAGGCAGCCAGATCAGCACGGGCGGATTCTCGGGAACCTGCATTCCGTCATGCGGAAAAGGAAACACCTGCATACCGCTGGTGCGTTCGAGAGGAAAGGAATCCTGTGTCATGATTCGCTGACCTCCCGTTTATTCTGAGCGGAGAACCAGAGATATTCGCCGCTTTCTGGATCAATGCGTCCGACCTGTCTGGCGGGAATTCCTGCCATGATTGCGTAATCGGGCGTACTGTGAGTGACGACAGCACCGGCGCAGATCAGATTGGCACGGCCGATTTTCACTCCGGCTGTCACGGTCACATTGCTTGCCAGCCAGGATCCGTACCCGATGACGATGGAATTGTTGTAGTCTTTTTCGGTTCGTGCGGAAAAATACCCGGTTGCCGGATCGAATTTGTGATTTCCTGCAGCGACAGAGCAGTGGGGGCCGATGAGAACATGATCCTCTACGGTGACGTTTCCGTTGACGTAAACGTAAAGCCCGAAGAAGATATCACTGCCGACCTGTTCCGGCGGAATGCGCAGAATTGCACCGGGGGCGACCAGATTTCCGCGGCCTCCGATTCCAAGACATTCCGCGCGTCGCCGGTTGTCTTCGGCATTGTCGGACATGGACGTAAGGCGTACATAGGCGGCGTATTCCTCGTCGGAAAACTGCATTTTTCTGATATCGGAGGATTCCATACATATACCTCGTTTCGGGTTATTGTTGGTACTATTATAACATACACCATCGGGATCCGCAATGCTTTTCAAACAGGAAAAACAGCTCTGATGCTCTTATCCACAGGATAAAAAGCAGCAGAGCTGTCTTTTGATTGAATCGGAAGCTTCTGTGAATTTCCGCTGCCGGAGAATAAACCGGACAGATGCCAATGTCTCATTCCAGTCCGCTGATATAATCGTCCAGCCAGAGGATGCGCCTGGTGACAATTGACTTGAAGTAATCCAGATTCTTACTGAGACTGACGGTAGGCCAGCGGGTGCGTTCCCGTGCAATTGCTCCGGAGGACCACAGCAGATTCCGGTGGGATTCCGCATTTGCGATGATATGCTCCGCTGTGACAATCCCGGATTCCTTCAGCTCCGCCCATCGAGCTTTCACATAGTCAGCCGCATCGTCATCATACTTGATCAGCCGGCGTCCCACCTGAAAATCGTAGGTGCGGGAAATACAGAGCGGATCCCGGTAGAGGTAGTTTGTGGCGGGATCACCGTTCCAGTTCAGTCCGAAGGAGATGTCCAGATCCCAGGGCAGGGTATACACCAGACCTTCCTTCACGGCATAATAGGCATTTTTGAATGTGTTGTCACCCGCCATGGTGATGTTGTTGAAAATCCAGTAATCCAGCTGGTTTTCGACGGCTGCAATATTCCCGATGCCGGCTGTAAAACCGTTTCCGTCCGTTTCATACGCAACACGGATGTATTCCGCAATGGCGTCCCATGTTCCCGTGATTTTTGTTTCGGTGCCCGGCCATTTTTTCTCCATTGCTTTGTAGCCGAGAGAGATGGCTGGCTGTCGTTTCAGTCCTGCCGAATCCGGTACATCCCACGAAGTCGCCTTGAAGAGTGCGTCACCGTCTTCCAGCTTCATGGTTTTTGCGTCAAACTTCTCCATGAACAGGTACAGGCCCTGATACTGCCCGTTCAGTATGACCTCAACGTAGGCCATCTTCGGTGCACAGGATCCGTTTACGTCCGGATAGGGGGAATTCATCTCACGCCACAGCTGCCAGCCGGTCATATCCCGGATTTTGTCTTCGTCCGAGAACATGGCAGTCAGAATCCAGTCGTCGTCCTTGCGCATTCCCAGGAAGGACTGATCGCTGTTTTCACCGTTTTCGTCCTTGAGATCGATGCGGATGCTCTTTTTCGGCAGACCGGAGCTGGAACCGCCCCGGATTTTCACTTCTGCACGGGATTCGGTATACCGCTTCAGCTTGTTATCCGATGCGCTGTCGTGGACGGCAAGGGATGCGCCCTGCAGGGAATGGCTGAGTTCGGCCTCATTGTCAATGTCAATGGAAATCACCGGCAGATAGGTCAGAATTACCTCCGCGGCGAAATAGTCCGTTTCACTGAAGAAGCTAACTGCCAGCCGGTTGCCGGATTCCATCATTTTTATAATATCTTTGGGAAGGTGTGCCTGATCGATCACTGCCCGATAGCCGTCAGGTCCGGTCAGGACACCGTCGGGGGGAGTGTCTTTATTTGTTGGCTGGGGAACGGTGGCATAAAATACACGCCGGTTGCTGAGACACGCCAGCTCCGTTCCGTTGAAATACAGAACCGCACGTTCGTCACCGGATGGGATGCGTTCACGGACAGCTTTCAGCACATCCACTTCTTCGGACGGCAGAATTTCCGCTCCGAAGAGGGATGGTGTTTCCGGTTCCTCGGCAGCAGTCTCTGTGACACCCGTTTCCGTTACAGCAGGATCGGTACAGCCGATAAATGTCAGCAGGAGCAGTCCCAGACACATCAGGAGCGGAGTGAACAACTTATTTTTCATTATTATGTATCCTCCTGTACAGCCGAATGATATTGGCAAAAACATCAGATTTTCCGGCTCCGTTCGGCATTATCAGGCTTATAGAAAGATTTCACTCACTCAATCCGTACGCCTTCCGGAAACTCTCTGTAATCCGGACGGAGATAGTCCATCATATCCTGCGTAAGACGGAGATCGCAGGCGCCGAGGGAATCCCTGAGATGAGCGGCTTCCATAGCGCCGATGATGGAGAAGGAAGGGAACCGATACGGATGGTTCATCAGCCATGCCAGCTGAATCTGTGAAGCTGACCAGCCGGTTTCGTTACTCAGTTTCTTGATCCGCACCGCCATCTCACGGTTATAGAGGTTGTCGAACAGGGAAGCTCGCCATGTTACCAGATGATCGAAATTCTCTGTTATCGCATACTGTGAGAAGATCCCGGATGCAAGCGCGGAATACCCGCCTACGCAGACACCGTCTTCTTCGTGGAGGGCAATATAGTCCTCGTCCAGCCATTTGCAGATTCCGCGGTTGGAGCGGTTGTTCCGTGCCAGATTGAATTCGATTTCATCGATCACAAATCCCGGATATCCGTGGGTTTTCGCATATTCCGAAGCGGTGCGCTGTCTTTCAGCCGACCAGTTGGAACAGCCGTAGTGCCGCATTTTTCCGGCTTTCCGGAGGTCTTCCAGCGTATCCAGAATCTCGCCGATTTCCACATTCGGGTCATCCACATGGAGCATGAAGAAATCCACATAATCCAGATTGAGTCGTGACAGGGATTCATCCATATCCTGTATCAGATCCTCACGATGCAGGGTAAGGGAACCGGGAACATTGCCGTCCTCGCCTCCCTTGGTTGTAATGATAACTTTGTCACGAACCCCGCGGGATCTGACCCATTCGCCGAGACATTGTTCGGAAAGTCCGTCACCGTACTCATGTGCGGTATTGAAGAAAAAACCGCCTTTGTCATAATAGTAATCCAGAAGTTCATGTGCAGCCTGTTTGGGGACACTGGTACCGTGGGGGGCACATCCCAGACAGATCTGAGATACGGCAAAGGGAACATTGGGAATCTGAATTGTCTTCATTCATTCAGCCTCCTTCGGGCAGATTGATTTTGATTTGTACAGCAATATCCGTTTGTTTTTCAGACTTTGCCGCAGAGTCCGTCATATGCGATTCTGATTCCCATGGGCCGCACGATCTCTGCGGTTTCGTCATGGGGTTTATGCAGTGACGGAGCCAGGTGAGATAGGTAAATCTCGGTACTGTCGTTTATGATATTCATTGTTCTCAGGGACGGGAGCATCAGGCGGATCATCGGGATGGTGTTGTGTTCGGCAATGCGGAAATCTCCTTCGTAGTCACCGCAGGTACCGTCGAGCACCGCAAGAGCCAGGCGGGAATTCTTCAAATAATAATATGTGTCGTTCAGCATCCAGGCACCGTCACAGCCGTAGAAAAATTTCCTGCCGTCCAGATCGAACAGAAGATGCTGGGGACAGGCTTTGCTGTCGTGATTTGCGCGCAGTCCCGTAACTTTGAGTGTGCCGTCCACATCATATTCCGTGAATTTATCCATCGGTTTTACAGTGATGCAGTCACTTTCCGGAATCTTTGCTTCTTCCGATACCCATATATTCAGCGGTTTTCCGTTTTTCTTCATGCACGCTTCCGCGAGAATGCCGATATTGGTCATATTGAAGTGGTCGCCGTGAAGATGTGTGACAAACAGATCGGTGATGTTTCCCATGTCAACACCGGCGATGCGCATGGAATCCATGCAGTGAGGTCCGCAGTCGATCAGAAAATGTTCGTTGAACATCATGACGGATGCACGGCGTGCGTTCTTGTCAAAGCAGTCCGCGCAGTCGCCTTTGAGCCGCGGGGAGAAATCTGCGGCACAGGTACCGAGAAACTGAAATGTATATGCTGACATATTTTCGTCCTTCTTTCGCTGAATGTTGTGATATCAATATTATAATACCGGAAAGCGCTTTTTTCAAGGGAATACGGAAGAAAACCGAAGATACACGGATGATACACGGGGCGGATATCCGTTTGATTGCAAACTGCTTGAGAAAAGAGAAAAAGTGTGGTATAATACAGAAAAAGAGCCGAAGTGTATCTGAGGACTGTGTTGGACTTTCAGAAAGGATTCTGTATCATGAAAACCGAAACCATGCACATAGGATCAATCCCCGCGGTACTGTACGGGGAAGCTTCCGATAAAATCGTTCTGTATCTGCACGGCAAGTACGGCAGAAAAGAGGAGGCGCTGACACTGGCCCCTGTCTTTCGGGAAGCAGGATGGCAGGTTCTGGCGGTGGATCTGCCCGAGCACGGTGAACGAGCCGGGAATTCCGGGGATCTGAACTCCGGCGGTATCCAAAAGAAATGTTATCCCTGGGTGGTAATTCCCGAATGGCAGTCGGTGGTGCGCTGGATCCGGGAAAGGTATACCCGTATCGTATTCTGTGCGGTCAGTATGTCCGCCTGGTTTCTGATGCGCTCGTTCCGATCCGAGCAGTTTGAAAAATGCCTGTTTATCTCTCCCATCGTCGATATGCGGCTGCTGATTGAAAACAGGATGGCAAAAGCCGGAATCACCGCAAGCGATCTTGGCTGGAAGCAGTTCCTGCCGGATGCGGACGGAGAAATGATTGTCTGGGACTTCTATGCCTATGCTGCCTATCAGCCGATCAGCTGCTGGAATACACCGACCGAGATTCTGTATGCCGGAGGAGATGCGATGCAGCCCGAAGAAACCGTAAGAAGATTTGCTGAGCGGTTCGGGTGCGGACTCACTGTAATCGACGGGGAACACTACATTCCGACGGACACACCTGTGCTGCAGGAGTGGATCCGGAATATGATGATGTAAATGGGTTTCTTCTGACGTATGTCAATATGACCAATGAAAATGACCGGGATATCCTTTGAGGACATTCCGGTCGTTTTTGTTTGAGGAGGTTCAATACAGTGCAGGAGAAATTCTCTCAGACGGACAGGATCTCCGTGCCGCGGACGATTCCGTTTTCGTTGTAGGCATCCACGGTCATATAGTAGGTTACGCCCACAGTCAGACAGCGCAGGCAGGCAGAAGTTTCTCCGATCACCTGCCAGTGATTGTACAGTTCATCGGGGTTGATTCCGAAACGGATGATGTATCCTTCCGCACCGGGAATCCCATCCCAGCTGATTTCCGCATTCCGGGGATCGTCACACCGCACGCCACGGAAAACAGGAGCGGACTCCGGAGCAGCACCCGAGGCCGGACCGAATATGCGGATTCCGCTGACAGCAAACTTTCCGCCTGCCGGTACCGCACCGTGATTGGTGATGCGGATATACCGGAACTTTATTTCGTCTGCCATCTGGAAATATTCGTGGGACAGATCGTCATTGCTGTTTCGCCGGTCGATGAGGACAGTCCAGGTTTCACCGTCTTCCGAGATTTCCGCCAGATACTGCCAGGAGAAGCCATGACCCCGGCCGTGGACGTTTTCCACATCCTGATCGGCGAAATTGATCTGCAGGGAACAGACATCGTAAGTTTTACCAAGATCCATTTCCAGCCATTCCCCAGCATTTCCGGAAACCGCACTCCACCAGGTTTTCATGTTTTCATCAGCCGCATATTCCGGTGCATGATCCGCATCCAGAACGGAAGAGGCGCGCATGGTTCTGCCGTAGGACAGAAGATGCCAGCCCGCATCCGCTTCGCTGAAGGGATCCGCAGTGTCGTGGGGCACGATCATGGGGTAGTCACCGCGGTATGTATTGGTGTAGAGAAGACCGTTTTTGCCGATTTTCGACGGGAACAGGCACAGCCGTCTCTCAAAAATGTGATTGCGACTGATGGATACCGTATCCATCTTCCAGAGATTTCCGTTTCTGTCGGCAAAGAGACATCCGTGACCGGCACCGCGCATGAAACCGGTAGCCTTGTACACGGCAGGACTGTTCTCGCAGTAGATAAAGGGACCCATGGGGGAATCGGATACCGCACATCCGTCGGCGTAGGTTGAGAATTCCGTGCCGGGAACCGCGTAAGTCAGATAGTATCTGCCGCCTATTTTGTTGACCCATCCGCCCTCCAGGGTAGGGGACGGGGATTCCAGTTCGTTGAAGTCTCCCAGCCGCTCGAACCCCCGTGTGGACGGATCGGCGGAGAAGATGTCAATCGGACCTTCTACTACGCGCATATTGTCGTTGGGATCCAGCTTGGATACGTGCAGAGGATGGTCACGGTTGAGTCCTTCGTAAACGTACACATACCCGTCATCGTCAAACAGGAAGGCCGGATCGTGCCATTCGTAGATTTGTCCGATATTGACCCAGGAATCGGGATCCCGGGGATTGTCGGAGTACAGGACACAGCCGCCCTGACTGTGAGTCAGATACATACGGTCTCCCACCACAGTTACGGCAGGCGCAAACAGATTGAATTCCGGCTGCTTTTCCAGATCCACCGGAATGAATTTCCAGTCCGCAAGGTCGGAGGAAATCCAGTACCCGGAACCGTGGGAGGCAAAGAGATAGTATTCGTCCTTGTACAGAACTACCGCAGGATCCGCGGATTCTCTGGAAAAATACCATCCCTGATACTGATAATTGATATTGACCGGATTACAGATGGTGCGTTTATTCATAGGTTGATTCCTTTCCGGATGAAGATTGATAAAGTACCGTCTTTCGGAAACAGCAGTATGGAAGCAAACTCATTATATCATAACGGCAGGAAAGAATCAATTCGGATTCTGCGGGATAACAGCGGATATTATCAAAACACAATGGCTGTATTCGGGAGCAGAAAAATATTGACCATCTGCGATGCGTGTGATATAATGAATCTATGAAAAGTATCATTTAACTCTCAGTAAAAATCAGGAGGTTCATCAAATGAAAAAAGTATTGACGGGGTTCTGTTTCACGGACAGTCACAATCAGCAGTCCATGCTGGATTATCCCACCACGGTCAGAAAATCACTGATTCAGGCGACGGAGCTTGCCCATGAAGAATTCGGGCTTGCGGACGTGGCAATCGTGGGCGGAGACAATATTTCTGACTATCCCCACTGGAATAAATCCTGTGCGCTGCCGAAAAAGAATTTTCTGGATATCAAGCACAAGCTCAATGCCTGCATTGCCGGAAGCGTAAAGGACGGGAAGGTCCTGTATGTTGCCGGAAACAACGATATGATCCTCGGAGACATCGGAACGGAAGAAAATGAACCTTACAACACCACCGATTTCTACGATCTGATGGACCGGGCATTCGGTGAGCTTCCGGAAAGTGAAAAAATGATTCTGACCGCAAAGGAAAAGCCCGGCGAGCTTTACTGGGGCGCATTCCATTACGTTGTGAACGGTATCGATTTCATCGGCATCAATATCGATCCCGATACCGCGTTCAATTCCCATGAGGGTTATTACAGTGACGAAACGCTGATCTGGGTAAAGAACAAGCTGAACGAAATCGATCCCAACGGTAAAAAATGTGTGTTCGTGATCGGACATCTGTCCGCTGTCTATTACTTCAACAACGAAAAAATGGCTGAAACCATGGGAAACGGTGACCGCAGCCTGTTCTACGATATCTTCAAAGGACACCGTAACACCTTCTATCTCTACGGTCATGTACACGGGGAAGATTCCTGTTACAGAGATTGTTCTTCGGGCGCCGTACTGCATCTCGATGAACAGAATATGCCCCTCGGGAACAACCTGAACGAAAAGGATTCCGCAGGCAAGGAATATGCATATTCCCTTGTTCATATGGGCGGCCTGAGACCATTCGGACTTCAGTATTTTGAAAAAGACGGTATGGAAGGCTTCGGCGGCGGAAAAGAGAAGAAGTATCACCCCCATACCGCAACGCCTACCCTGGCCCAGTTCCTGGTGTTTGAAGTCTATGAGGACAGAGTTGTTTTCCACATCCGGAACACGGGCACCCATGAACATTACCACAGAGATAACAGACTCGCGGAATATACCGTATATCTGGCATAAATCAGACTGTCTGCTGATACCATGACGGCACATACCGGTCACTCCGCAGTGCCTGTATGCGTCAAAAAGATAACCTGCCCTGAGCCTCTGTCACAGAGGAGTGGGGCAGGTTTTATGCTGTTTCAGTTATTCAGAATCCGAAAGGAAATGGATTGCAGCCGGAATAAACGGAAGCTGCTGAGCGGGGCTGTTTATTCTGCGGGAGCGGTTGTTTCACCGCCGTATTCCAGAGCATTCATTTCGCGGAAAGTATCGTTGATTTTCGAAAGAGATTTGTTCAGCAGCTTGCTGTTTTTCTGGAAGGCAGAAGCCATGGTACCGGCTTCCATTCTGGTCAGTGCACGAACAGCTTCATTCAGCCCCCCGCATCGTTCATTCAGTGTATAGCCGATATCAACGCACATGGAGTCACGGATGATTTCGTATGCTTTTGCGTCAATGGGAGAATCGGCAAATCTGACCTGAAGTGCGGATTCATAAGCCAGGGGAAGTACATCGTAAACACAGTTATGACCCATCACTTCAATGATGGTAGCATTGGTGTCGAGGTTGGCGTATGCTGTCTTGGGAATGCCCCAGTATACATCAAACGCACCGGAGATATAGTCTTTCTGCAGTTCGTCCAGCTTGGGCATGGGCAGGGTACCGAAACGGACGTCGGATTCAGGCATGATTGCGGGAATATCCAGAATCTGCGGGAGACAGAACAGAGCCTGACCCTGTGCAAAATACTTGGTACCGTAACCCCACTGACCGTCCACATCCTTGTTGATGCCGTTTTCCATCAGTTTTTCGAACTTTCCGAAAAGGACACTGAGACGTTCCTGATCGGGGTTGAAGACAAGATAGTTATCCGCATCCTTTTCCAGCATGGTGATGCCCATGGAAACCTGGAAATTGACCAGACCCAGTGCGCTTGCCATGAAACCGTACTGATCTTTTCCGACAGTCATTTTGCCGTCACCGTCAAGATCGCGGTTCACATCCGTTGTCATGGCGATCATGTCGTCCAGATACCAGTTTCCTGCAAAAATATCGTCGTACGGAATCTCGATGTGGTAATCCTCAGCCAGATCTTTATTGTAGGTAAGAACAAAGCCGAAATACATGGGACTGTATGTTGCATAGTTTGCGGCAAAATACATACCGTTGCCGATGGTGAAGTTGTCGGCGGTTTTTGTCCACCAGGGAGCATCAAAATTGAATACATCACTCATACGGAGGTTGAGAAAGTCACCTTTGAGAACATTGTCCACGGTACGATTGTCATGGTTGAACGACATATCGTATTCATCGAGACTGGCACTGACTGATGCGGAGACGGATGAAGTTACAACACCCTCATTTTCCATAACAATCGGAGTGAGTACGCAGTTGTAATCGTCCATCAGAGAAAGATTGGCATTATAGACCGCATCATTCACAGATTCACCGTTCAATTCTTCCGGGTAAATAATTTTGTTGTTGTCATACCATACCGATGTGATAATCCGGAAATTATATCCTTCAAGATCGGTCTGTGCAGGACCGGCAACTCGTTCCGGCGCAGATTCTTCCTGTGTGGTTTCAACAATGTGTTCAGAGGAGGTCGTATTGGCAGCCAGGGTTTCATCGGTTGTTCCAGTGCTGCAGGCTGTGGAATTGAGCAGGATCAGCAGTGCAGACAGTAAGCAGAATAAGCGATTCTTTGTCATGATTCAGTCCTCCATTATACAGAATACTACTTTATGGAATCTCCGTCAAACCGTTTCGGTGCGGAGAACAGCCATGCTGTGAGGCGGCAGAACAACTTCAACGGTACCGTTTTCTGCGGTTACGGCAAGATCGGTGACTGCAAACACCGTTCCGGGAACCACATCGTCCGCGGAAAACAGCTTTGCCGAGATGATGCCGCCGCAGTTTTGGATCGTGAATCTCTTCTCCTGATCAAAGGAGCGGTTGAGCAGAGTCGTTGTGACAACGCCGTGCTTACGGGTGGCGGTTACGTCTTCATCAAGAGCACAGAGCATACCGTTTGCGTGATCCTTCATTGCGGCAAAGACCTGCCCGGTGGGAGTCAGCTTCACAGAATCCGGATGCACCTGAATGGCACCTTCGTTCACGGATTCAAAATGGCACGCCATCATTACACCGTACTTGTCCGCATTGCGGAACAGCATATTCCGGAACGCCGCCGCCATGATACCCTCGGTCACACTGCCGCCCCGGTACCAGGCATACCATGCGTTCCATTCGTCGTAGGAAATTTTTACCTTGCTGTCACCCAGCTGTTCTCTGAGAATCCGCATACGGGGCTGGAATTCGGTGTCAACCTTGCGGATGAAGCCTTCGTATTCCTCCTTGCGCTTGGCGGGATCCATGAACTGGGGCATTCCCGCATAATGATGGAGAGAAACCGTGGCAGCCAGGTCGGACAGTGCTTTTGCGGAATAATCCGCCCATTCCTGATTGGGATAGGGACCGGAGGAGCACAGAGTCAGATCGTGGGACACATCCAGCATCTTCACGGCGTGTTCCCGAACAGCTCTGGCATAGGCATCGGCGGTATTGGTGCCTTCCATGTGACCGTAGCCCATTTCGTTGCCCAGGGACCAGAACTGCACATTGTACGGCTCCGGATGACCGTTTTCCGCTCTCAGCTTGCCGTAAGTGGTAGTTTCGTCACCGTTGCAGTATTCCACCCACTGAGCACTTTCTTCGGGAGTATTCCAGGTGGGATTGAGGGTGATGAACGGCTCCGCACCGATCTCACGGCACAGGGCAATAAAGTCATCGGTGTTGATTTCGTGGAAATCGTAGCCGAAGGAGTGGGGCTGTGTTTCCAGCCACAGATAGGACTGGAACGGTGCGCGCATATTCCGCGGCAGAAGTCCGTCCTTCCAGTGGTATTCACCGGCAAAGTTGCCGCCCGGCCATCTCAGAAGACGGATGCCCAGTTCTTTGATTTTTTCGATCACGTCAAGACGCATACCGCGGAAGTTTTCGGAGGGCATCAGGGACAGCGCACCGATCATGACGGTTCCGACCGTGTCAAAGGTGATCTCCAGCCGTGCTTCCGCATCTTTCCGAGTGGAATGCAGTCTGATGGTGACTTCCCGGTAATCACCGGGAACAGCGGAAAGGGTCTTGCTGTCATATACGGTTCCGTCATGACCGATGAGGGATACGGTGAGAAGATTTCCGGAGAAGGAGCGTACAGCGGCGGTGAAATCGTAATCGGTGTCGGCAGCCAGATACAGATCCTTCTGTCCCATGCCCACAGTACCGGGGGTGTAGTTTGTGATGTACTGGGCGTTCCGTTCGTGACTGCGGCGCATATTGTAGCCATCCCCGTGTCGGGTGTAAGCGGCGCCGAAGTACAGATAGGGATTCTCACCGATGGCATACCACTCGTGAGCACAGCCGTATCTGCCGGGTTTGCCCACGAATTTCCGGTTTCTCAGCATTTCAGCGGACAAGCCTCCATAGATGCAACCACGGGTGTGTTCCAGATTGTCCCCGAAGAGCAGGGGGGAGATGGACTGTGCCGAGGTGTAGTCGAGGGTCACGGTTACATCAGCCGCCGGGGATTTCTGTGCATCGGGCTCGGCTGGCAGTTCCATGGGAAGATTGCTGGAATGGGAAGAGTCAAGCTGAACGCCGTCAACGATGTCGGAAATGCTGCAGTGGAAGAGCAGAGCCATATTTTTCAGATTTTCGATATCCGGGCAGGCAAGACCTCTCTCCCACTTGGAAACAGCCTTGTCGGTCACGGAAAGATACTCGCCCAGTGCCTGCTGGGACAGATTCAGACGTTTGCGGGCAGCCTGGATGAACGCACCGGTTTTCTGCATATTCATGGAATGCACCTCTTTCGTTTTTATTTTATTATAACACAGATTCACATAAAATGGTACCGACTGCTGGTTTACTTACAGAAAACGTCCCGGAACCGGTGATGAATACCGATTGTGGGACGTTTTGGTTGATAGGGCTGTATCGGGATGCTGTTTACGCCGGAGTACGGTATTTCTCTGCCTGCAGCCGGAACATCTCTGCATACCTGCCGTTCTTCGCCATCAGCTCATCATGGCTGCCGGATTCGATCAGCCTGCCGTCCGCGAACATGAGGATTCTGTCCGCCATACGGGTGGTTGACAGCCGGTGCGAGATGAACACCACGGTTTTGTCCTGTGCATATTCGAGGATTGTGTGGTTCAGCTCATATTCCGCTATCGGGTCAAGTGCTGAAGACGGTTCGTCCATGATCACAAGATCATACGGCTTTGCGAAGATCCGGGCAATCGCCACTTTCTGCGACTCACCGCCGGACAGATTCACACCGTCGTCGTAGAATTCCTTCGTCAGCTCGGTATCCATTCCTTTTTCAAGGGAATCGAGTTTTTCACGGAACGTGGCTTTCGTCAGCGCATCGGTTACGGTATCCCGGTCACTGTCCGCACAGGCGTGTCCGAGGACGTTTTCCGCAATGGTTGACGCGAAAATCTTGTAGTCCTGAAACACGGTACCGATTCTTGAACGCAGGGACGGAATGTCGTATTCCCGCAGGCTGTGTCCGTTGTACAGAATCTCGCCCGCCGTGGGATCGTACAGACGCATCAGCAGCTTCGTCAGTGTGGTCTTGCCCGCACCGTTGTAGCCGACAATGGCGATTTTCTCACCTTTCCGGATGGTCAGATTGATGCCGTCAAGGGAGTTCTTCGGCGCCTCTTCTTTCTTTTCGCTGTCGTCCTTTTTGGCTTCGTTTTCCGAGGTCTGATAAGCGAATGTGACGTTTTTCAGCTCAATCGTTTCCAGCGGTTCCGCCATTCTGTTTCCGCTGACAATCTTCGGCTCATAGGACAGG
>JAFQWY010000166.1 GCA_017407225.1 Clostridia bacterium
GCAAAAGAGGAACTGGATCTTCTTGGTGCGGACAGCTTTGTGACAAAAGAATCTACCCTTGATGTACAGATACGCCGTGCCGACAGTATTGCGGTAAGTTATCTGTCGGATTCCACTCTGGTTTTCGGAAAAATCAATGACCGGTATCTGAACGGAACAACCTACAATACCGAAACCGGAAAGCAGCTGAAGATCACCGATGTAATCCGGGATATAAGCAAAATCCCCGCAATCGTGAAGAAGGAACTGACCTCCCACACATGGACAGGCGATTTTATCTCCGAAACCGCTGTGGAGGACTATTTCCGTGACACGCCTGAAGACGGCATCCGCTGGACACTCGACTACAATGGCGTGACCATCTATTTCATGAATGGCGATATTGCGGATACGGGGGAAGGACATCTGGCTGCCACGGTATCCTTTGCGGCATACCCTGAACTGTTCAATGAAAAGTATATGGCAGTTCCCGAAGCATACATGGTTGAGCTTCCTCTTGCCCACCCGTTCTATACCGATCTTGGCGGTGATGGTACTCTGGAAGAACTCAATGTGACTCCCGTTCTCCATGAAAGCGGTCTGCTCTATGAATCCTTTGCTATTTATACCGATACGGATGCACAGTATTACCATGCGGAATTTTCTGCTGATACCCTTCACCGCACCGGCGGCTATCACCCGTATTACATCAAAACCGCTGATGGCAGACACTATCTGTACGTCTTCGCAGAAGGCAGCGAACTGGCGGCAGGCGACATGGAGCTTCGCGTGATTGATATAACCGACGGCGGATTCACGGAAGTCGGAGATATGCACATCGCTCCCGGTTCTATTCCGGTTGACTGCTCCTATGCGCTTACCGATCCCGAAAACATGATGCTGGAGAATTTTGAAACACAGCAGGAAACTGCGGCTTACTGCGTAGGAAACGACGGTATGCCTGCGCTGAAATAAAAAAGGGAAAATTTCATGTATTATTCTAAAAATCATGAGGGACTGGTTTTTATCGACCGGGGTGGGGGGAATCTTGAGGTTTGTGGCAAGGGTGTTATTCACCCGGCGGATCTCGAGATATGGAATCCTGTCGAAAACTGGCAGAAGCTGTTCACCACGGTGACCGTGCAGGATGCAATCAAGGAGATTCATGCAGGCGTGCTCGACCGGTTTTCCGGTATGAAAAAGCTGTATCTGCCGAAATCGCTGACACGCGTTGAGATGACCGATGCGCTGAAAATGCTCCTTCATGCGAACGATGTGCTCGTTTGTGCTGCTTACGGCACATACGGAGATGCTTTTGCACAGGAGTACGGACTGCGTTTTCTGCCGGAGAATATCGAGCTCGGATGGTACCGGGATGAGGAACATGACGAGAGCACCAGGCTGATACTGCGCTTTTTTGAAGACGGCTCGAGGGATATTTTGTACGACATTTTTACTGCCGGTATATCGGCGGGCTCGAGCGGCGGCGCATCTCTGGAACGGCCTATGCCGGAAGAATATTATCCGGGATGCACACTTGAAGAATTTGCAGGTATGTTTCCTGCTCGGTATTACGAAAAGATCATTAAGAATCCCGCCGCCGTTCATGACTGCTACATCCACGTCCATGTCCATGGAGTCGAAGAGATAATACAGTGCATCTGCCGCAAAGTCCCCGGTGTTGGTGTTCTGTTTCCGTACCAGACGGTTGCCGTCTGCGTCGAAGTTGTCCAGAGTTACTTCGGAATAGCCGATTACCTCGCCCAATCTGCTGTCGATTTCTGCAATCCAGGCATCTTCCAGTTTCTTGACTTCTGGATTCGGTTCGATGTCAGCAAGGTCTTCTCCGGTCAACAGTTCGGTAGATATGCTTCCATCTGCAGAAATTGTCAGTTTTCCCACAGC
>JAFQWY010000167.1 GCA_017407225.1 Clostridia bacterium
GACGTTTGCGTTTATGCTGAAATTCACGAAGCCGATTGAGTATCGGAGATAGGAGGTGGAGTGATGATACAATATCTTATCGGAGCAACGTTTGCTCTTGGCATCTACCTCATCCTCGCTGATTATCTCCGCATCCCATTCTTCACCACATCAAAATCCCTCAACAACCTCGCAGTACGGCAGAAAAAGAAAACCTCCGCCATCGACATTTGGCTGAAAGATTTCGCCATCTGGATTTCCAAACACATCCGCATGAATGAATACCGCAGGATGCAGCTTCAGATAGACCTGCAGTCCGCCGGAATCACGCTTTCGCCGGAAATGCACATGGCAGATGCTATCGTGAAATCCCTGCTCGTCGGTCTGCTTGCCATTCCCGTAGCCTTCATATTCCCCCTGTTATCGCCGGTCATTATCGTACTGGCGATTTTTGTTTATCTGAAAGCATACAAGGGTGTAGCGGACAAAATCAAAGCCAAACGGAAGCGTATCGAATACGAACTGCCTCGGTTCGTTTCCCACATCGACAAGACCCTCAAGCACAACCGTGATGTTCTGTATATCCTCGACAGCTACCGCGAAAATGCCGGTGAGGACATGAAGCAGGAGCTGTCGATTACGGCGGCGGATATGCGTTCGGGCAACTACGAAGCCGCACTGACCCGATTGGAGTCCCGTGTGGGCAGTTCCATGCTGTCGGATGTGACCCGTGGGCTGGTCGGTATTCTTCGCGGGGATGAAACCGACGCTTATTGGACGAATCTCGCCATGAAATTCGCGGATTATCAGCGCCAGCTTCTGAAAGCGGAAGCCGCAAAGGTTCCCGGCAAGGTAAAACGCTTGTCCATGTGTATGCTCGTCTGCTTCATGCTCATGTATGTGGTGGTGATTCTGATGCAGATAATTCAGTCATTGGAGGGACTCTTCTTATGATGAAAATTCTGAAAAACAACCGCGGCGAAGGAACCTATATCGAAACGGTTGTATTTGTCCTCGTCGTCGTGATCTTCCTATCCTTCACGCTGAATCTGTTCTCCATCATCTCAGCCAAACAGCAGCTTGACGTGTGCGCCGACCAGCTGACACGGCAGATTCAGCTTTCCGGCGAAGTGGATTCCGACACGGACAAGCTGTTCAACTCAATATGCAGTGGTGTGAAGGTGCTGCATGATACTATATATACGGTGAACACCACCTATCACAGCGGAAAGAAGATTCAGCTTGGCACACCGTTTGAGGTGAAAGTGACAGCCAAAGCCTACCTCGGCGGGTTCGGGGACTTCGGACTGTTCCCGATCAATCTGGTGTCCGTCGGTGCGGGAGTATCGGAGGAATACTGGAAATGAGAGAGATTCTGAAAGACAAACAGGGCTCGTCCCCGATCTTTACGGCGATCATCGTGCTGGTGTTCTCGCTCATCATTTCAACGGTCATGTATATCGCTTATGTGGAGATACAGACTACCGTAATTCGCAACGACATGAAAACCGGTCTTGCTAATCTTGCCTATACGATTTCCGAAGACACCTACACCGCACTGCGGGAAAGTGATTTCGAGGAATATGTTGCGAAGCTGACCGGCGCGAGTGCGTACCGGACGAAGTTGGAAAACACCTACAAAGCCGATGTCCTGAACTCCGTGGCGCTGGATTCTTATGAATACACCGTTAATGCGATCAACCTTGATTTCACCCGTGACGGAATGAAAATCCGATACACCTGCACCTGCGACGTGACTTTCTACGTCCGGCTGTTCGGAATCAATATGCCTGCCACGGCGAAATCTGTACAGGTGGAAGGAAGCCATACCGCAAAATATTGAGTTTTCGCAGAAAACTCTTGGAGTTGCATAGCAACTCCGATGGATGATATATGTCTGCCGTGCAACTTGTCTGATAACATTTCTGCCATCCCCTGGATAAACGCAATATCCTGTGGTATTGTGTAATCAAATCATATATACAGCAAAGGAGCAAACACTTATGAAACACAGAACGAAAATCCTGGCCGCAATCCTCGCCGCCCTCATGCTGGCTTCTACTGCCGCTGTGGGAGCATCCGCCGCCCCTGCTGAACCCGATGTCACCGTCATGGTGGAAGGCGCAAAGGTGAGATTCCCCGATCAGCAGCCGGTCATCAAAAACGACCGTACCCTCGTTCCCGTTCGCTTCATCGCCGAATCCCTTGGCTACGATGTGGAATGGGACCCGAAAGACCACACTGCCGTGATTGATGACGGCCGCATCATCTTCTATATCGGTACGAATCAGGCGATCATCGACGGAACACAGACCGAGCTTGATGTAGCCAGCGAACTGATCGGCGACCGCACGATGGTACCGTTGAGAGTGGTAGCCGAAACCCTCGGATGTACCGTGGACTGGTTCGATACCAATAACACCGTCCTCATCAACCCCCGAGAAAACGACGGCAGTGAGATGAGCGTATTCGAGAGACTGGATCAGTCCGGTCTTTTCTGGAACTACGAAACCGACTCGAGCGAATACCTGGTCTGGAAGGACAAGTACAGAACCCTTTCCGAAGCGTCCAATCCGTCCAACTTCGACAGCTGGTGGATCGAACGTCCGAAGGATACGAGCAA
>JAFQWY010000168.1 GCA_017407225.1 Clostridia bacterium
ACCTCGATCTTCTGCATCTCGTGGGATGTGCGGAATCCGTCAAAGAAATTTAAAAACGGTACGCGGCCCTTTATAGCCGCAAGATGCGCCACAGCGCCAAGGTCCATAACTTCCTGCGGGTTGGATTCTGCCATCATAGCGAAACCGGTCTGACGGCACGCGTAAACGTCGGAGTGGTCACCGAAGATGTTCAGAGCGTGGGAAGCTACGCAGCGAGCGGATACATGGATAACGCAGGGAAGAAGTTCACCGGCGATCTTGTACATATTGGGGATCATCAGAAGAAGACCCTGAGATGCGGTGTAGGTGGTGGTGAGAGCGCCTGCAGCGAGAGAGCCGTGAACGGCACCTGCAGCACCTGCTTCGGACTGCATTTCAACAACCTTAACGGTGTCGCCCATGATATTCTTCAGACCGCCGGCAGACCAGGTATCGGTCACGTCAGCCATTACAGAAGAAGGGGTGATGGGGTAGATCGCAGCGACTTCGGTAAATGCATAAGACGCATGAGCCGCAGCGGTGTTACCGTCCATGGAAAGCATTTTTCTTGCCATGTTTTTTTATCCTCCGTATAAATATTTTGTGATTGTAAAATATAATATTTCCGCAGAAATAGTGCGGGCAATCATATCCTAATCATTATACCGCAAAAGCGGGGAAAAGTAAAGCGGTTTTCGGGGATTTTTGAAAAAAATCTCGCAAAACCGAGATGGTTTTCGGGATCTCCGGTGGGATCGGGAAGAAAATACTGGCGTATGTTCAAATTCTATTTTTCTTTCCTGCGCGGAGGGCGTGATATCTCCTGCGCGGAGGGCACCTAAGAGGATCGGTCGCGATCCTCTTAGGAATCTCCACGATTCAAGAACCTGCGGTTCTTAAAAATCTCCCTTGTCGTGGTCGTGCAGCTTTGGTTTATTGCGGGTGCCCGATATTGTTTTTGGCTCTGGGGTGCCTCGTGCCGTTCAGCACTGCGTGCGGCGAGACGGGATTGTTTCGGGCACTGACAGGGGAGCGGCTTGGTTTACCGCCCGAAATAATTTTTCACTTCTTTCATCATTTCGTCGTCAATCTCCCGTGCGAAGGGGAATTCGGGGGCAGAATCGCACCACTGAACGAATTCGCGGGTGAAGGCGGTGGTTTTTGCCATGGATTCGCCCCATAGGGGAGCGAGCTGGTCGTGGAGGTTATGGATTTCCGCTTCGCCGTAGCGGTAGAAATTGAAGGACGGAATCCCGGCTTCGGCGAAGGATGTGGAGTCGCTGGAGGCTGCGTGGCGGCGCACTTCGAATGTGTGGTGTCCGTCATCGGCGAACTTCTTCACGAGGTCACAGGTGCTCTGGGGAGCCGCTATGGACACGCCGTCGTAGCCGATCACGCATCCGGTCAGGTCGAAGTTGACCTCCATCCGCGCTTTTTCCATGATTTCCGGGTGTTTTTTCACGAATTCCTGGGATCCGAGCAGTCCCATTTCCTCCGCGCCGCACCAAAGGAACACCATGGTATGCCGGGGCTTGTTTTCCATAAAATACCGGTACAGATCGAGCAGAGCCGCGCATCCGGTGGCGTTGTCGTAGGCGCCGATGCCGGTGGGAACGCTGTCGTAGTGGGCGGAGAAGAGGATGTACTCGTCCGCCTGATCGGAGCCTTCGATGACGGAGTACAGGTTCTGGGTGGTGAATTCCTGATCGTGCTGCAGGATTTCGCACTGCACCTCCGAGGCGCCCCGGCGGATCATCTCGATGGCATCGGAGCAGCGGATTCTCAGCCCCGGCTTGATGCCGATTTCCCGGAGCTTCATACCAAGCCGTGACTGGGTCAGGTCGGAAGCGGCGTCGGTATCGTACCATTTGCCGCAGGGAGTCATGAATCCCACCGCACCGGAATTGACCACGGGTTTATACTGATCGGCATCCAGATGATTCATGAGGACGAAGGCGCCGTCGGTGTTCTCCATTTCAAAGGGCATGGCGCGCTCCACGTACCGGAAGGGGAAGGTGCCGGAGAGGTTTCCGGAGTATCCCACCGCGGTGACGGTGTACTCCTTTTCGTAGGGCTTTGTGACCCTGAAATAAGCCTTGTCGATGACGAAATACCGGAAGGTGAAGTCCTCGCGGAGCACGCTGCCGCCCAGCCGGTTCACCTCATCCTCGATGATCTGCGCGGCTCTCACGCATCCGGGAGTACCGGCGACTCTTGTAAAGGACAGCCGCTTCACCAGATCCCACTGATAGTCTGCTGTGTTCATAAATTTCCTCCGATGGAATGAAAATGTGATTTATGTGATTCTTTGCAGGGGGGCGTTGGAAAGCCGCTTAACGAGACGAAACTGATGCTGACACGTACAGACTGTCCGATCAGCATAAATCACAACCGATATCACGCCCCCGGCGTCATCAGTTACAGGTAAGCCTGTATGCCCCGATGGGCAGTGCATCAAAAAACAAAGCTGCAGCTTGACCGGGGTTAAGGGGTGCCCCCTTATCGGGTGGATTCACAAGGAGGCGTCGACACGCCTTCTTGTGCGCCCCACGCGCAGTGGCCCCAACGATGGGTATCGTCAGACAATATTTGATAAGAATATAATAAATTATCCTTCGCTGAAGGTGTAAAAGGAGGCGTCGACACGCCTTCCTGTGCGCCCTCCTCCCATTATACCACACATATGTGAACAAACTGTAAAAACATTGGATTTTTCCGGAATTGCAGATCCGCAGATTCTCCACCGGAATGCGGATTTTCTCGTAAATCTTATGAAAATGTGGGCAAACCGCTCCCCGTACGTCAGAATCATACATAAAAAATGGGAAACGATCTGTGAACGGGACATTGGAAAATCATTGGAAAAACTTCGGATGACAAAGGGGAGTCCGTCTGGTATACTGGTGGTGTAAAAGTTTACCCGGAACCGGACAAAAACGACAAATAATAATGAAAAACGATAAAATTCGATGAAAAAGGAAGGAACCATGACCCAGTATCTTGACCGGACAAACGCCATGCCCGAATATCTGCCCTATCCGCGGTTTCTGCTGAAGCTGTCCCTGACCCCGGCGGCCAAGCTGATCTACGCCATGCTCCTCGACCGCTACACCCTCTCGAAAAAGAACAACTGGCAGGACGAGGAGGGGCACATTTATCTGGTGTATCCCATTGATAAACTGGCGGAGGATCTGGAGATCAGCGCAAGTGCAGTCAAACGCTCTTTCAACGAACTGACAGAAGCAGGACTGATCCGCAGAAGCCGCAAAGGATTTTCCTCACCGAACCGCATTTACATAATGATCCCGGAGGATACCGCACTGGTCGGGCAGAAGAAATCAGGATACGCAGCACCGATTATTGCAGGCTGTGAAAACAACTGGAAAGACTGGGTGGGAATGCATGAAGCCGCCATTAAGGTGGAATCCGACCGAATGAAGGACACCGAGCCGACCGTCATAAAGGTGGAATCCGACCGAATGAAGGACACTGAGCCGACCGTCATAAAGGTGGAATCCGACCGAATGAGGGACACCGCACAGACCGTCATAAGGGTGGAATCCGACCGAATGAGGGACACTGAACAGACCGTCATAGGGTCACCTGACGAACCCTCATACAGTCCGCAGACCGACCTTCATACGGACACCCAGCCGACCCCTAACCAATATACTATTAACAACAATACTCTTAACAACCTGACTCAAACAAGTGAGCGTGCGTACGGGGAATTCGGGAATGTGATGCTGACGGAGGCGGAGTACGGGGAGCTGAATGATGCATATCCCGATATTTTCCCGGCCATGCTGGACTTCCTCTCCGCCAGAATCCGGGACAAAGCGATCCCCGACGAACCTCACGGCGCAATCCTGAGGAGGATGCTGGAATGAAAAAGGCGCACATCCCGTGGGACATACGCCTGTATGCGATATTTGTCTTATTCCTTCTTCAGTCTTGCCTGTGCCTTGAGACGGTTTTCGGTATTCAGGATCACCTTGCGGAGACGGATGGACTTGGGAGTTACCTCGATCAGCTCGTCTTCCGCGATGAATTCGATTGCCTGCTCCAGAGAGAATACCTTGGGGGTAACAAGGCGGAGCGCTTCATCGGCACCTGCGGAACGGATGGCGGTCAGATGCTTCTTCTTGCACACGTTGACCGCGATGTCTTCCTTCTTGGGGCACTCACCCACCAGCATGCCTTCGTAAACGGGAGTCTGAACGCCGATGAACATGACGCCTCTGTCCTGTGCGTTGAACAGACCGTAGGAGGTCGCCTCACCGTCTTCGGAAGCCACAAGGGAACCGGTGTATCTGGTCACAACCTCGCCGCGGAAGGGCTGATAGCCGTCGAAGATGGAGTTGATGATGCCCTCACCCCGGGTATCGGTCATGAATTCGCTTCTGTAGCCGATGAGACAGCGTGCGGGAATGGAGTATTCGATCTTCATGCGGGAGCCGTGGAGCCCCATTTCCAGAAGGTCGCCTTTACGGGCACCCAGCTTTTCCACAACCGCGCCCACGTATTCTTCGGGAACGTCCAGAGAAACGTGTTCCATGGGCTCGCACTTGACGCCGTCGATTTCCTTGTAGATCACACGGGGCGTGGAGCAGCAGACTTCGTAGCCTTCACGGCGCATGGTTTCAATCAGGATGGACAGATGCATTTCACCCCGTCCGGCAACCTGGAAGCAGTCGGTGGTTTCACCGTCGGAGACTCTGAGGGAAACGTCCTTGAGGGTTTCCTTGTAGAGACGTTCGCGGATCTGGCGGGAGGTGACGAACTTGCCCTCACGGCCTGCGAAGGGGGAGTCGTTGACGGCGAAGGTCATTTCCATGGTGGGTTCGCTTACCTTGACGAACTGGAGGGGAGTGGGATCAAGCGGGGAAGCAATGGTGTCGCCGATGGTGATGTTTTCAGCCCCTGAGAAGCACACGATGTCGCCCATGGAAGCCTCGGTTACGGCCTTTCTGCCCAGACCGTCGATGGTGTAGAGGGACACGATCTTGGTTTTCTTGGGGGGAACGTCGGGATTGTGGTAGTTGGTGATGACGACTTCCTCGCCCTGACGGACGGTACCGCGCTCGATGCGTCCGAT
>JAFQWY010000169.1 GCA_017407225.1 Clostridia bacterium
AGGACTGTGCGGGAATCATTCAGTCGCGTGTCAGCATCTGGCTGGCGGAACATGAGTGAGGGGGCTGTTGAAAAGAATCTCCGCTGAATCTCCCGGAATTCTTACGCAGTTCACAGATTTATGCTATACTTGCATAAATAAAACGTACCATATCACTCACAGGAGAATTCACATGAGTTTTGACTATCAGAAATCCATCGATTTTCTGCTGGAAAACGGCAGGGAAGTGATTCAGTACCGTCTGCACAAAGAAATTCTCCGCGATCTGACCGAAGCGGAAGAAGCCGTCCTTCTCGACAAAGTCATGCAGACCCCCGACTATCGGCTGCTTATGACCCACGTCAAGCCAAACGGCTACATCGGCACCGGCATGCATTCGTGGGAGAAATTCAAATCCTCTCCTCTTGATGACGGCGAAAACGCCGCAAGACTTCTGCACAATTACGCGATTCCGCGCGATCTTCCTGTGGTCAGAAACTTTGTAAAAGCCATGCGGGATGACGCGGTTCTGGAACAGGAGTTCTCCTATTACAATCCCGAAAAGGCGCGCTTACAGACAAGAAGCATCGGGATCAACAGCGGTTCGACCCTCGATGTGACGCTGTACACCTGTCAGGCACTGCTCGGGTACGGCGATGATCCCGAAATGCGTCATTTTGTCGATGCGTCCTATCAGGCGTTTGTGAGTCTGCTGGATTATGAGGACATCAACGCGATCACGATCTATAATCCCAGTCTGAAACGGAAATACAACTATCCCACGATTACTCCGGACACCTATTTTCCGTGCCAGTATCACCTTGAAACACTGGCAAATACCCGCAGCTGGCGTACACCGGAGAACATCGCCCGTCTTGCGGAAGCGATCGATCACCATGACCGGATCACAAAGGATTTCGGCGGTTTTGCGGTAAAGATGGGCGGAAAACAGGTTGGTCCCGGATGGGCGTATATGAATCCGTTTTTCCCGCTGTCCTTTCCGCAGAAAGCACCGAATCACCGGAAGACCCTGACGGCACTGGCAAAGGTCTGCGGCGACCGGACGCAGGTGGTCAGAGAATCTCTGGATACCCTGCAGGAGATGCTTGCCGGAGACGGCGTGCTGCGCACCACATTTGCTTCCTCCTATGAAAAAAGCCGTTTCAAGGACAATTTCCGTAGCGGACATCCGTATGCCGAAGCCGGTCTTGAACCGGATCACAGGAAGGACACCGCCATCTGGTGTGAGCTGACCTTCTGGGCCGTTGAATTTCTGCATATCATTGAATGTATGCGGGAAGAAACGTGAAATATGCTTACAGCAGAAGATATCCTCTGATTATCATTCCGTTATGAACCGGACAGTAACGTCCGGTTCTCTTTTTTGGGAACAGCGTATCTGTCTGCCGTTCCGGATCAGCCGGTATTTTTCACATTCCTCCGCAAAACCGTTGACAAACGTCTGCGTCTGTGCTATACTGTATTCACAGACAAATGTCTTCGGAGGTATCAAATGAAAACAATCGAACGTTTACCGGAAGCGGAACTTGAGATCATGCTGACCCTGTGGCATCACACGCCGCCCATGACGGTCGGGGAAATCACAAAACTCCTCGCGGATGCCCACGGATGGAAAACCGCGACCGTCCATGTTCTGCTCGACCGGCTTGGCGAGCGTGGCTTCGTTTCCTGTGACAAAAGTGGATTCAAGCACCTGTTCACCCCGCTCATCACCGAGGAGGAATACCGGAAAGGGGAAGAGAAGA
>JAFQWY010000170.1 GCA_017407225.1 Clostridia bacterium
CTATCTGCTACGAAATCCATCAGAAAGCGAAGGACATCATCGAAGGCAGGAAGATCGACCACACCTTCTATCCGGTGATCTACGGCGCAGATGAATCCGATGACTGGACTGATCCCGAAGTCTGGAAGAAAGCGAACCCTTCCCTCGGCATCACGGTTGGCATTGATAAGGTACGTGATGCCTGTGAATCCGCGAAGCAGAACCCCGGTGAAGAGAATGCCTTCCGTCAGCTGCGCTTGAATCAATGGGTGAAACAGGCTGTCCGCTGGATGCCTATGGACAAGTGGGATCGCTGTTCCTTTGCCGTGAACGAAGACGATCTGGAAGGTCGTGTCTGCTATGGTGGTCTTGACCTTTCGTCCACCACGGACATTACGGCATTTGTTCTGGTGTTCCCGCCGGAAGATGAGGATGACAAGTATGTGATTCTGCCGTATTTCTGGATTCCGGAGGATAATCTGGAACTTCGTGTTAGGCGGGATCACGTGCCATATGATATATGGGAACGTCAGGGATTCCTGCAAACCACCGAAGGAAACGTAGTTCACTACGGCTACATCGAGAATTTCATCGAAAAACTTGGCGAACGGTTCAACATCCGAGAGATCGCCTTTGACCGCTGGGGAGCCGTGCAGATGGTACAGAACCTTGAGGGGATGGGATTCACTGTCGTTCCGTTCGGTCAGGGGTTCAAGGACATGTCTCCACCTACGAAAGAGCTGATGAAGTTGGTTCTGGAGGAAAAAATTGCTCACGGCGGACATCCGGTGCTTCATTGGATGATGGACAATATCTTCATTCGCACCGACCCGGCGGGCAACATCAAGCCGGATAAAGAAAAATCCACAGAGAAGATCGACGGTGCCGTTGCCACGATTATGGCGTTGGACAGAGCGATTCGCTGTGGAAATGATATGTCGGAAAGTGTGTATGATTCACGGGGGATTTTGTTCTTATAATCTTCGGAAATTGATGCCTGCCTTTGCCGCCTGCTTCAGCTGAAGCTGACGAGGGATGGCGTAGGTTTTGCCGTTTTTGCGGAAGTTTGCACCCGTCTGCTTGAAATTGAAGTTCACGTTGTGTCGCATACACTGTTCTCTCGTCCAGAGAATCCAGTCATAATCGCAGACTCTGGCACCCTCCCCGGACTCTCCGCCGCAGGTGACCGATTCGATCACGTTTCCGTAATGGGAAAGGTACGGCTCAATATTGATTCCCTCAAGCATCGGTTCATGGATGATGTTTTTATGTTTGATCGGCAATTCCAGAAAGATCGGCAGCCGTTCGTCTGCCATTTTCTGATTCTCGCAGGTACAGCAGATGTGGACGTTTTCATACCCATTGCCCCAGTCCTCCGGCAGACTGACATAAAACCGGTCCGGACGCTTCGTGACGAAGAAGAATTTCAGATCCGATCGTTCCCACATAATGCGCCATGCTTCAAGCCGCCATTCGTCCGCATCGGGATGGAAGAAGTCAGAAGTAAAGCAGGTGTAGACGAAATCTCCGTCCGGCTGTAGGGTGTAGCTTCCATCGCGTTTTCTGCGTACCGGCAGGTTGAAATTACTCGTTTTCTCCACCACTGAGGAGTCCTTGCCGAATTCGGCATCGCGGCGATAGACATAACAGTTCAGGCATCCGGGACTGATTTTGGTACAGCCGTGCCACAGATTCCAGTTTGACATGGTGGGCTCCTTTCGGTGAGGTTTGAGGATATTATACACCTGATTTCCGAAAAGAACAAGACTTTTCTCGAATATATCTGTTTTACGCCTAATATTCATGCTGTTTTAGGGGAATAATACGCCTATCCTATTTACTTTCGCCTAAAACCATGGTATAATTAGGTGTATCAAAACGGAGGTAGGCGTATGAGAACGTTTGACTATACCACTCTGCAAAACCGGCAGTGGGATTCGGAAATCCTCGGTCTGGTGGCGCAGATTCATGAATACAAAGGACGGCAGGAGATGTATCTCCGTCAAAAACCGGCTGTACTGGATAAACTGGTGGAGATCGCAAAGGTGCAGAGTACCGAAGCCTCCAACAAAATCGAAGGGATCGTCACCACAAGCACGCGAATTCAGCAGCTTTGTGCGGAAAAAACGACACCGCGAAACCGTGATGAAGAAGAAATCATGGGTTACCGTGATGTGCTGAACACCATCCATGAAAATTACGAATACATCCCCATCCGTTCTTCCTATATTCTTCAGCTTCACCGTGATCTGTACAAATACTCTGCCAGGGACATCGGCGGCAGATTCAAAAGTACGCAGAATGTAATCGCGGAAACCCGCCCGGATGGATCACAGTTCGTTCGATTCACGCCCCTCGATCCCTTTGAAACGCCAGCCGCCATTGATGCAATCTGCGACAGCTTCTGCAAGGTGATCGATTCCTGTGTGATCGACCCGCTTGTGCTGATTCCTGTGTTCATCAATGATTTTCTTTGCATCCATCCGTTCAATGACGGAAACGGACGAATGAGCCGCCTCTTGACCACACTGCTCCTCTACCGCTGCGGATATGTGGTGGGCAGATACATCAGTCTGGAAAGCAAGATTGAGAAAACGAAAGCAACATATTATGATGTGCTGGATTCCTGCGGAAAAGGATGGCATGAGGGAGAAAACGATCCGACACCATTCATCAAATATCTGCTCAGCATTATTCTTGCCGCTTACCGTGAGTTTGAAAGCAGAGTCAATCTGGTGGACGATAGGCTGCCCGCTGTTGAGATGGTACGGAATGCGATCAGCGAGAAGATCGGCAAGTTCACAAAGAGCGAGATCATGGAACTGGTTCCTTCTGTGGGCAAGGCTTCCGTTGAGAATTCGCTGAAAAAACTCACCGAGGAAGGCTTTATCCTTCGGCACGGTAGCGGTAAGGCTACGTTCTATACACGAAACGACCAATAAGTAAATCATGTGAAGCATCTATCGCAAGGTAGGTGCTTTTCTTATGCCCATTTTCAAAGGAGATACCCAAATGTCCATATTCACAAGCCTGTTCCGTTCCCGCGATAAGCCCCAGAACCGTACCGTCGGAGGTAACTACAGCTTCTTCATGGGCGGCACAACATCCGGCAAAACCGTAACCGAACGCTCCGCCATGCAGATGACCGCTGTGTACTCCTGCGTCCGAATCCTTGCAGAAGCTGTGGCGGGACTGCCGCTGCACCTGTACCGCTATACAGACGATGGCGGCAAAACCAAAGCCATCGACCATCTGCTGTACCGCCTGCTTCACGATGAGCCGAATCCGGAGATGAGTTCCTTCGTGTTCCGCGAAACGCTCATGACGCATCTTCTTCTGTGGGGTAACGCCTACTCGCAGATCATCCGAAACGGAAAAAACGAGATTGTTGCTCTGTATCCCCTGATGCCGAACAAGATGACAGTCGAGCGGGATTCCTCTGGTCAGCTTTACTACAGCTATTATCGCGGTTCAGATGAAGCATACCGTGAACGCGACAATATCGTCATTCTCCGCCCAGCCGATGTCCTCCATATTCCCGGACTCGGCTTTGACGGTCTGGTCGGCTACAGTCCCATCGCTATGGCGAAAAACGCCATCGGCATGGCAATAGCCTGCGAGGAATACGGCGCGAAGTTCTTCGCAAACGGTGCGGCTCCCGGCGGTGTACTGGAACATCCCGGCACGATCAAGGACCCTGCCCGTGTGCGTGAAAGCTGGCAGTCCACCTTTGGAGGCAGCGGAAATGCGAACAAAATCGCAGTGCTTGAGGAAGGCATGAAATACACTCCCATCGGTATCGCACCCGAACAGGCACAGTTTCTGGAAACCCGAAAATTCCAGATCAACGAAATCGCTCGAATTTTCCGTGTCCCGCCGCACATGGTCGGGGATTTGGAGAAGTCGAGCTTTTCCAATATTGAGCAGCAGTCCCTTGAGTTTGTGAAATACACGCTTGATCCGTGGGTGATCCGGTGGGAACAGTCCATTCAGCGTTCACTCTTAAATAAGGAAGAAAAGGCACAGTATTTTGCCAAGTTCAATCTCGAAGGACTGCTCCGTGGGGACTATCAGTCCCGAATGCAGGGTTACGCCATCGGTCGACAGAATGGTTGGATGTCCGCGAATGATATCCGCGAACTGGAAAACCTCGACCGTATTCCCGAGGAGGAAGGCGGTGACCTGTACCTCATCAACGGCAATATGCTCCCGATGAAAAACGCCGGAGCGTTCGCCGATAACATAAATACTAACGGAAAGGAAGATGAAAACGATGAAGAAGTTTTGGCATTGGACGGAGCCAATGCGGTGGTCGAATCTGGCACCGACGGAAACAGCACCGGCGGAGAGGATTCTTCACCCGAACGGCACCATCGCCGAGGAAAGCTGGTTTGATGATGATATCACGCCCGCTATTTTTGAGAACGAACTGAAGTCCGGCGAAGGTGACA
>JAFQWY010000171.1 GCA_017407225.1 Clostridia bacterium
CACCGCAGTTATCGACGACGGCCGCATCATCTTCTATATCGGTACGAATTAGGCGATCATCGACGGAACCCAGACCGAACTGGATGTAGCAAGCGAGCTGATCGGCGACCGCACGATGGTACCACTGAGAGTGGTAGCTGAAACCCTCGGATGCACCGTGGACTGGTTCGATACCAACAACACTGTCCTCATCAATCCAAGAGAGGATGACGGCAGTGAGATGAGCGTGTTCGAGAGACTGGATCAGTCCGGACTCTTCTGGAACTACGAAACCGACTCGAGCGAATATCTGGTCTGGAAGGACAAATACAACACCCTTGCCGAAGCATCCAATCCCTCCAACTTCGACAGCTGGTGGGTGGAACGTCCGAAGGACAAGAGTAACCTCGAAAATCAGTCCCTCGACTGCACGATCATCATGAGAGAATTCGCCAAGGACGATCTCGCACAGGTGAAGGATATGTTCTACACCATCTATCCCACCAAGGTGGACGAAGCATACAGCTTGATGATGCAGACAGTCACCGGCGAGATCTGGCAGACCTTCTACAGCGAGGACAGCGAATGGTATCCTCTCTATGAAGCCATGCCCGCACGATCCGGCACCTTCGGAACGTATTACCTTGATGACAGACAGGTGGAAATGTACTGCAATAACACCTGCACCCGCCTGACCATCCAGATCAGCGAGGAAGGATATGAGAATCCCGAAGAACCGAGGATGCTCACGGAGGAAGAAATCGAGTTCTACACCGAGCAGGCGAAGAACAACTACTGCCTCGAACTGTGGGGACTGGAATAACGAAGTAACTCAAACGCAAAGATGCGCCTTATCTCAAACGGATAGGGCGCATTTTTACTTTACAAAAACGAAAGGAATCACAATATGACAAAACGATTCTCAAAAATTCTGAGTGCGTTTCTCTCCGTTCTGATGGTCATGTCCATCCTGCCGGTGTCTGCGTTTGCCGCCTGCTCCCACAGCTACACGAAGGTGTACACGATGGAAAACGCCAATATGCACAGCTATAAGTCCAAGTGTACCAAGTGCGGGACGGTAACCGAAGGATGGGGCTACTCCGGCTGGCTTGACCATGATTTCAACAGCAACGGAAAATGTACAGCCTGCGGATACTGCAAACACAGCAACACAAAGACTGTCTACTCTTATGAAAACGGGAATATGCACAGCTATTATGCAACGTGTTATGGCTGCGGAAGTAAACTGGATGGTTATGGTTATGCCGGATGGAGCAATCACTCTTTCAGCGGCAATACCTGTTCTCAGTGCGGATATACAAAATCCTGTTCCCATTCCGACAGCAGAACCGTGTACACCGATTACAGCACTTCTCAGCATAAAGTCGCATCCAAGTGCCGTGACTGCGGGATCACCTACAATACCACGACCGAATCTCATTCATGGGACTACGGCGATTGGGAATCCATCTCTTCTTCCAAGCATGAGCGCACAAAATCCTGCGACTGCGGCAGATCATCTACGGAAACAAAGTCCCACTCCTTCAGCGGCAGTATTTGTTCCGGCTGCGGGTATCGCAAAGAAGAACCCCCTGCTGTGACGGCATCCGTTTCTCTTTCCGCAAGCAGTTCCGCAGGTTCGCTCGGCTCGGCAGGCGGGGAGATTTCTTCCGAAAGTGTTCCCGCAAGTTATACTGTAACTGCATCGGCATCCGGCTGTTCGGTCACGAAGATTTCCTATGTGAAAGACGGTACAGTCTACACATCCTATGGTTCGAGCGTGACCATTACGGCGAATTCCGAAAAGGATTTCACAAC
>JAFQWY010000172.1 GCA_017407225.1 Clostridia bacterium
AGGAGTCGGCATATCTAAGATTTTACTGTACGGACGGCGAGAAAATATATGCCTCCTATAAGTTTCCGATCAGAGGAACAAGCGACAGATTTATTTATTCCATGAATCCTGACGGATCGGACATCCAACTTCTCGCTGACATGGTTTCCATTCAAAACACCAGCCGATCCAGTGATGCTCTGCGGGTTCACGACGGGTATATCTATTATCATCAGAGTATGTACGATGATGTCACAGGAGCAGAAACCATTGCATTGATGCGTGTCTCCGTAAACGGCGGCAAACAGGAAGAAGTTTTGGGGAAACGGTATCAACCGGGTGCGCAGTATACTGTTGATGACGAATATTATTATGTACTTGATGTTACACCGTACTACAGTTACGAACAGGCTATGATTCTGGTTAACCGCGAAACAGGAGAAACAACCGAAAATGTACGTCCCGAGGGATATGGTGTGGAGAGTGTACATACGTACCGTAATGAAACCTATATCATCTGTGCGGAGGGAGTTCCAGAAACCGATTATGAAACCATCACGGAACAGACATCACTTCGGGCGTACCGCTTCCGGAATGGGGAATTTGAGCTGATTGCGGAGAATTTTGTTTCATATACCTTTGCCGATGGCGGATTCTGGTATCATCCGTTTGAGATCGAACATTACGGAACAGTCATGTCACCAACCGGTAAGGGAAGTGAAACCGCTCCGGCTGACATAATCCGTAATACGAATAATATGCTGACCCGGGTGGATCTTGCCGATGGCAGTACGAAAACATGGGCATTTGACCGTTTCGATGAAGGGTATGTACCTATGCTTTACGGCATTTCGGACGGGGTGGCAATCGTCAGCATGAGCAGTCCCAAACTGCGGTATGAAAACAATAAAGCGATAGGCTCAGTACATAAATATCAGTTGAACGACGACGGAACTGTAACTGACTTAGGAGAATTTGCATCATGACAACATATAAAATCACACGAAAGGAGCGCACCGATGGACGACACGAAAATTATCACCTTATTCTGGAACCGTGACGAGCAGGCAATCACGGAATTCACCGTATCCCACAAGCGTCTGTGTATCTGCGCCGCCAATGAAATCACCGGCAATCCCCACGACGCGGAAGAATGCTGGAGCGATACCTGCCTCGCCGTGTGGAACTCCATCCCGCCGCAGAAACCTGAATCGTTGCGTGCTTATGCGCTCAGAATCTGCAAAAACTTTGCGCTGAATCTCGTCAAAGCAAAAGGCAGACAGAAGCGTTCGGCTATCCTCGTGGAACTGGAGGAATGTATCTCTGACAGCCTGCCCGAGATGGAACCGCAGGAAATCGGCGCGTTGATTGACGCTTTCATGGAAACGCTCCCGAAGCGCGAAGCCGTGATCTTCATCCGTCGCTACAACTGCTCCCAGCCTGTGAAGGACATCGCGGCAGCAGTCGGCATGACGGAGAATCAGGTATCGAAAATCCTGCAAAAACTGCGTAAAAAACTCAGAAAACATCTGGAAAAGGAGGGCATCACTGTATGAAATCCGAAAAATTATACGAAGGCATCGGTTACATGGACGACAAGTGGCTGAAACTGCTTGACGATCCTGGTGTCACAAAATCAAAAAAGAACCGCCGCTTTGTCGGCTACGAACTGAAGAAACTGTTCGGCGTGAAGTATCTGTGGGTGTTCCTCTTTGTCCTGCTGATGCTCAACACCGCAATCGCGTGGTACACCGCTGATCACACTATGGCTGCCGAAGAACCCACGCAGATGATCTCGGAATTCTTCGCGGAATATTTTGCAAATCCCGAAGAGCTTGACGCATACTACGCCGAAATGCAGGCGTTTGCCGCAGAGCAGGAAGAGCTGTTCCGTGAGGCGATGCGTCTGGGCAATTACGAATTTGAGACGGAAACTATGCCGAACCTCTACTCCACGGACGAAAACTATCCAGACCGGGCACTGTTCGGCAAGCTGTACGGCACCATCAATGCCGCTAAAGAGTATCCCGATGTGCTCGAAAAGGTCATCGAACGTGCATGGGCAAATCTGGACGCTTTCGCCGATATGGGCATCACCGAGGATTCCTTTACCTACCGCTATCAGCTCCGCGTGATTGAGCTGTACGAACTCATGCGCGACAACGTGGAGATCGGCGTGGAATACACCCGCGGCTGGGACGAATATTTTGCCTACGACACCGTGAACATCTTCATTTTCGTCATGCTCATCATGCTCGGAAGTGTGATCTTCGCACAGGAAAAGCAGAGCGGATTCCTGCCCATCATGCGTACCGCGAAAAACGGACGCGCAAGAACGGCTGTTGCAAAGATTCTCACGATGCTGCTCCTGACTGTAATTTTCGTGCTGATGTTCACGCTGTCCACCTTCGCGGTCTACGGTCTGCGCATCGGCTTCTCGTCCCCGCACAACGTGATTCAGGCGCTCGACACCTTCACGCTCTCGCCCTATCAGATTACTATCGGGCAGTATTTTGCAATCACCGTTGGCGTAAAGCTGTTGACATTTGCGGTGTTCTCGATGATCGTGACCGCGCTTTCCGTGGTGTTCTATAACTATATCCTCATCTATTTCGCAGGACTGGGCCTGTTCGGGCTGAATTTCCTGCTCTACACACTGTCCTACATTGACGCAAACAGCGTATTCAAAAACCTCAACCTCGTGGCAACGGCGGCAGGCAATCCGCTGTTCGTGCGGTATCGTGCGATGAACTTCTTCGGCGCGGTCGCGGGATTTGTGCCCAGTATGTGCGTGATCTTCTCGCTTCTGATCGCGGCGTGTATCGTGGTTACGATTCTGCTGTACGTCCGTGGATCGAACGGCATCCGCATCGGCTGGATTGACAA
>JAFQWY010000173.1 GCA_017407225.1 Clostridia bacterium
AATGCTCTTTCGTGAGACGATTGAAATTCTCACGTTCTTTCATAAAAATATGATGTAAGTAACTCATACATTTCCTTTCTTGAATATGTCATTCAGATCCACCGCTTCGATGGTCGGCTTCGTATCGGCAGCGTTTTTTATAGTTTTTGGTTCCGGCTTTATGTCAGCGGCAGATTCCTGCTCTACATTTACATCAGCTTCACTGGGTGTACTTCGCTTCGGAATATGCTCCACAGCTTTACAGGGAGTCAGCTTCTTTGAATCCGGATGAAGGGTATAGTCGAATTTGTCCACCTTCAGCACCTTCTGTCCACGCAGAATCACAAGTGCTTTATCCAGCGGTAAACGAAGAACCTCATCCGGGGTCAGGAGCTTACGTTTCCCGATGGATGAGGTTTCGCGGTAATCCGGAGTATAGTTGGACACACGCCAGGTGGAAAGCTGCTTCGCTTTGCTGGATACGCCGATGGTCACATCTCCGGTACGGTTGGAAATGAAGGTGGCGGTCAGTTCATCTGTGCATCCGAGGAAGAGCTGGGTATCGCAGTTGCCCAGTATTTCCTGCCACTGGTTCTGCGGATACCGATTCTGGAGCTGTGCGAGGTTCTGGAAGATGATTGAGATGTTCAGACCACGGCTCCTCACCGTGCTGATTTTCTTGCAGAAGTCCGGAATTGTCCCGATATTCGGGAATTCGTCACAGACAAAGGTAACAGGGACTGTCAGCTTGCCGCCGGTACAATGCTTATCCGCATACCGCACCAGCTTGATGAACAGGAACGAGAAGAACAGCGATGAGAGAAAATCGAAGGTGGAATCCTGATCGGAGGTGATACAGAAGTACGCACATTTCTGTCGTCCGGGCAGTTCCAGATCAATGTCATCACAGCTGGTCATTTCGCAGATGAGCTGGTTCTGGAATACCTGTAAACGGGAACCGAGTCCGATGATGATCCCGCCACGTACCGATTCGGCTGCCTGCTTGAAGATATTGTAGGGAGCCTTTGCGGGATGAGACATCGGCAAAACACCAAACAGTTTGTTGAGTCCAGTTTCACTGCTGACGGTGAGCAGCTTGTACACTTCCCCCATGTTCCGGTTTTCTTCCGGATATTCCAGCATGACATACAGCACCAGAGCCTTGAGCAGATTGGATTCGGAGTTGTCCCAGAAGGGATCCCCTTTCGGTGAACCGGTATTTTTGATGATAACATCCACCAGTGTCTGCGCCATGATCTCTTCCCCCTCGGTTTCTGCAAGGAAATTCCATGAATCGGAATTCTGCGGGCTGACCAGATTGAAGACTTTCACCAGATACCCGTTGTTCTCCAGATACTGTGCCATATCTTCATACAGTTCCGATTTCGGGTCGGTGATGACAAGGCTTTCTCCTCGACGGACGGTCTGGAAAATCATGTTTCTGGCAAAGGCACGGGACTTCATAGAACCGGAGGCTCCGAAGACTGCGATGTTCCGGTTCATTGAACCAACTCCGTTGGTTCTGCTTTTAAGAGGTAAACACACAGCTTTACCGTTCAGCTTGCCGAGGATTGTACCATCGGTCTTTCTGGGATCGCACAGTTCCAGCACCTCTCCCATCTCGGACTCGCTCATGAATCCTGCAGTTCCGTAGGTTCCTTTGCTGGAGTAGGAAAGATTGCGCTCCCGGTCACGGGTTTCGCCGTCGTCCTCTCCCATGTGCATGACGGAGAAAATCAGAAGTGCCAGCAGCACAATACAGAGTCCCACCCCCATCAGTCCGTATGGCATCGTGGTCAATGCCGTAAAGCAGGCTGCGGGATCGAATGTCGGGAATACAGGAGAACCGGTGCCGCCTGCGAGTTCCCATTCTTTGTAGTTCCGGATAAACTGAGCGATGTATCCGCCGCCGTACAAGACTGCGAAGACTACCGGCAGCAGGAAGACAATTTTCCACCATTTTTTCATCCGCCTTTACCTCCATATGGGATTCCGAACAGATCGGCGGTCGCTTTGGTATTGAGTACACGGATAGTCACGGTATTGCCGAAGTAACGTTCGAGAACGGGGAGTTGGAAGTCGAGGCAGAAGATGAGGCCGATATTTCTACTGACATCCAGATACTGATAGAATCCCTGTAAACGTACCATATCAAAGTCACAGGCATACAGCACCGGTGTTCGCCTGTCAAGAAATCCGTCGCAGTGAGAGGTATTGCTGTGTTCTTCCGCAATCATCTCTGCCA
>JAFQWY010000174.1 GCA_017407225.1 Clostridia bacterium
AGTGTTTCTCAGTATTGTGAGATGGGCATGCGCTTCGGGAATCCGGGCTGCAATATATTCCTCCACGGTCTCGGGAGCTTTGCCGCAGTAATGATCCTGATTGGTTCGCCTGAATTCTCTTCCGCATTTGGGGCATGTCCACATAGAAACCCCTCCTATCCCTGTTTTCTTTTACTGTAGCATACTTTCCGGTTACGTTCAACATACGTAACATCCGAAAAAACAGGGCAAACGGCGAACGCTTTCTTGTCCGACAAGTTTGCTTTGGCAAACAAATAATTTCCAGTAAAATCCAATTCTGCAAGTTTAAAACCGAAACTCCCGGATTTTTGCATATTTTTCGCGAAAAATGCCGAATACTCTGTCAAAATACGGTTTTTAACCAAATTTTTCTTGCAAATTGGTCTGCGTACCCGTATAATAATATTCGTTCCCCGATATGAATGGGAAGATGAGCGGTACGATAACAATGAGATCGCACCGGAATTTGTGATTGCCACGAATTCGGAAAGGATGGATAGATATGGCATTTCGTTCTGAGTATGTACAGAAAGTTTATGAGATGGCCCAGAAGAGAAACAGCGGCGAGCCCGAGTTTCTGCAGGCCGTAAAAGAGGTTCTGGAATCCCTGGAGCCTGTTGTTGAGCAGGATCCTTCCATTGAGAAGAACGGTATCCTCGAGCGTATTATCGAGCCCGAGAGAATGATCACCTTCCGTGTACCGTGGGTGGATGACAACGGCAAGGTTCATGTCAACCGTGCGTTCCGCTGCCAGTTCAACTCCGCAATCGGTCCCTACAAGGGTGGTATGCGTCTGCACCCCTCCGTTAATGCTTCCGTTATCAAGTTCCTCGGTTTCGAGCAGACCTTCAAGAACAGCCTGACCGGTCTCCCCATGGGCGGCGGCAAGGGCGGCTCCGACTTCGACCCCAAGGGCAAGTCCGACAATGAGGTTATGCGCTTCTGCCAGAGCATGATGAACGAAATGTACCGTCATATCGGTCCCGACACCGACGTTCCCGCCGGCGATATCGGCGTAGGCGCCCGTGAGGTCGGTTATATGTTCGGCCAGTACAAGAAGCTGCAGAACGAGTTCACCGGCGTATTCACCGGCAAGGGTCTGAGCTACGGCGGTTCTCTGGGTCGTACCCAGGCTACCGGCTACGGTCTGCTGTATCTGACCAGAGAGATGCTCTCCTGCATGAAGAACGAGACCATGGAAGGCAAGACCATCGTAATCTCCGGTTCCGGCAACGTTGCCATCTATGCCTGCCAGAAGGCACAGACCTTCGGCGCAAAGGTCGTAGCAATGTCTGACTCCAACGGCTATGTTTATGATGCAAACGGCATCGATCTGGCTGTTGTCAAGCAGATCAAAGAGGTTGAGCGCGGCCGTATCAAGGAGTATGCTGCACGCGTTGAGGGTGCTGTTTATACCGAAGGCTGCAAGGGCATCTGGACCATTCCCTGCGATATCGCTCTGCCCTGCGCTACCCAGAACGAGCTGGACGGCGATTCCGCACGCGCACTGGTTGCCAACGGCTGCTTCGCAGTTGCTGAAGGCGCCAATATGCCCAGCACTCCCGAGGCTGTTGAGGTCTTCCAGAGTGCAGGCGTTCTGTTCGCTCCCGCAAAGGCTGCAAACGCCGGCGGCGTAGCTACCTCCGGTCTGGAGATGAGCCAGAACTCCATGCGTTATTCCTGGACCTTCGAGGAAGTTGACGCCAAGCTGAAGGATATCATGATCGGTATCTTCCACAACATCTATGATGCTGCCGAGAAGTACGGCATGTCCGGTAATCTGGTTGCCGGTGCAAACATCGCAGGCTTCATGAAGGTTGCCGATGCTATGAAGTGGCAGGGTATCGCCTGGTAATCTTCTCAAAAGTGATTTTTTCGGGGAGACTGAGAAAATCGGTCTCCCTGTTTTTTACGCTTTTGTGTTGTCTGACTGCAAAATAGTTGTAGTACTGCAAGAAAAGCGGAGAAATGCCAAGAAAAACTGCGTAAAACGGCTTAAATCCAGTGATTTTCACACTTGCATTTCATCGGCCGGACAGTATAATTAGTAGTATATTCTTTTTAAGGAATAGGATGAGAACGGCAGAAGTCGTCTGCCTGATACAGGATCAAGGAGTTGTATTTATGGATATCCGCATTCACCGCACCAATTCTCCCAAGGCAAAGCCTGAGGACGAAAGCCAGCTGGGCTTCGGCAAGAAGTTCAGTGACCATATGTTTGTGATGGATTATACCGAAGGCAAGGGCTGGCATGATGCCCGCATCGTTCCCTACGGTCCTTTCACGCTGGACCCCGCTACCGTTGTGTTCCACTATGCCCAGGAGATTTTCGAGGGCATGAAGGCTTACCGCACCGCTTCCGGTGAGATCCAGCTGTTCCGTCCCGAGTGCAATGCCAACCGCTTTATTGACGGCTGCGACCGTATGGGTGTACCTCCCATTCCTGCAGAGGATTTTCTGGAGGCGATCAACGCGCTGGTCAAGGTCGATGAGGACTGGGTTCCCCATGCCGACGGCACCAGTCTGTACATCCGTCCGTTTATCATCGCCACCGATGTAGGTCTGG
>JAFQWY010000175.1 GCA_017407225.1 Clostridia bacterium
GGCATCCCGAATATCACATGGGAACTGCTTTCCACCAGTCCCAGCTATATCAGCGAACGGATCGGTATTCTGCCCGACATTCTCAATACCGTCTATATCGTGATTGCCACGCTTATTCTTGTGATTCCTCTTGGCGTGGGTGCGGCAATCTACCTGACCGAATATGCCTCAAGCAAAAAACTGGTCGGGATCATCGAATATGCCGCCGAAGCACTCAGCGGGATTCCGTCCATCATCTATGGTCTTGTCGGGATGCTGGTGTTCTCCAACAATATGGGAACCTCCCTTCTCGCAGGGGCTCTGACACTGGTCATCATGAATCTGCCCACCATCATGCGGAACACACAGGAAAGCCTGAAAACCGTTCCGCAGAGTTACCGGGAAGGTGCCTTCGGACTTGGTGCCGGTAAATGGCGCGTCATCCGCACGGTGGTTCTGCCCGGCTGTCTCGATGGTGTCATTACCGGATGCATTCTCTCTGTCGGACGGATTCTCGGAGAATCTGCGGCACTTCTGTACACCGCCGGGTTCGCCCATGTGGTCTACGGATTTTTCGACGGTCTCGGACAGTCCGGTGCCACTCTGACCGTTGCTCTGTACGTATATGCAAAAGAACGCGGGGAGTTCGGCGTGGCATTTGCAATCGCATCCATTCTCATGGTGCTGGCATTCCTCATCAATCTGTCGGCATCCATGGTTTCCAAACACTTTCAAAGGAGGAACGCGGCATGAACCGTGCAGTTATTACCGTAAACGACCTGAACCTGTGGTACGGACAATCGCAGGCTCTGAAGCATATCACCATGGAAATTCCCGAAAACAGCATCACGGCACTGATCGGTCCGTCCGGCTGCGGGAAATCCACGTTTCTGAAAACGCTGAACCGTATGAATGATCTCATCCCCACAGTGAAAATCACGGGAGATGTACGTTACAACGGGACAAATATCTTTGAAACGGAAGTCAACGGTCTGCGGAAGGAAGTGGGCATGGTATTCCAGAAACCCAATCCCTTCCCGATGAGCATTTACGACAACATCGCCTATGGTCCGAGAACCCATGGAATCACAAACAAGGCAAAGCTGGACGAAATCGTGGAACGTTCTCTCCGGGATGCCGCGATCTGGGATGAAGTGAAGGATCGGTTAAAGAAAAATGCCATCGGCTTATCCGGCGGTCAGCAGCAGAGACTGTGCATCGCACGTGCCCTTGCCGTAGAACCGAAGGTACTGCTGATGGACGAACCCACCTCTGCACTTGACCCGATCTCCACCTCCCGCATCGAGGAGCTTGCCATAGAGCTGAAAGAAAAATATACCATTGTTATTGTAACCCACAATATGCAGCAGGCAGTGCGTATCTCCGACTGCACGGCGTTTTTCCTGCTGGGTGAACTGGTGGAATTCGGCGATACGGAGGAAATGTTCTCCCAGCCGAAAGATCAGCGCACCGAAGATTACATTACAGGGAGGTTCGGATAATGAGAAGCCGATTCGACGAGCAGCTTGCTCTCCTGAAAAAAGAAATGATCGAAATGGGTGCCATGTGCGAGGAAGCCATTGCTCTTGCTGCCCGCGCGCTCACCGAAGGAAATATATCTCTTGCGGAAAAAGTGGCACTGCTGTCTCAGAACATCGACCAGATGGAACGGGATATCGAGTCCCGCTGTCTGAAACTTCTTCTTCAACAGCAGCCGGTGGCAAAGGATCTGCGTGTGATCTCTGCCGCCCTGAAAATGATCACCGATATCGAACGGATCGGCGATCAGGCGGAAGATATTACGGAAATTCTTCCTTATCTTGCCGGTCGGAAGCTGCCGGACAACATTCCCGTCAGAGAAATGGCGGCGGGTGTAATCCGCATGGTAACGGACAGCGTGGACGCGTATGTCAAGCAGGATA
>JAFQWY010000176.1 GCA_017407225.1 Clostridia bacterium
AAATTCAGTCAGATGCACATCCGTGTACAGAAGCATCCGGGCTTTGGCTTTCACCTGTTCAAGATCGGTTTTCATTCTGTTTTTATCCCTTCTTTCTGCTGCAAATTGCAAGAAAACCGATGCAGCCATGATACAGCCGCACCGGTCTTCCTTCAGTCTTTTTTCTTCCTTGCCAGCAGGTAATCATCAATTCCTTTGTAAGCAGGATCCCATTTCAGCCGTCTGATCTGGAATCCGTACTGTGTACATAGTTCAATGAGCCGCTGACATCCTTTTTCCACGTGTTCGTTCGTGAGCTTGTCCATATCGTAAGTCTCGACAATCGTTTCCGTTCCGTTGGTCTTCAGCCGTATCAGCAGTTCCTCCAGAGCCGTATACTGGTTTACACCAGCCACTGCCGCAAAGGTCTTGCCGGAGAGCGAATGAGCAACCGTAGCCTTCAGTGGACCTTCTGTCACATACACCGCTTTGTCTGACGGATCGCCGATAAAGTGTGCCGGACTTCCCGCACCAACGCCGGAGTCCTTATCCGTACTGGAAAACCATATGTATTTCCGGTTCCCGATGGGGCGGTCAAGCCGGATCTGTGCTCCCTGCACTTTGCCGTCCATGGATACCACCGGAATTACAATTCCCGAACAGGCCGAACAGAAGCTGGTCAGCCATTTGCCTTCCTTCCGATAGAACCCGGGAACACCGTCCAGACGGCAGCCGAGGGACTCCAGCGTTTCGATCATCTTCACAAATCCGAACGCCGGAGTGCTCTTGTAGCCGTACCGGTATATGTCCTCTTCGGTCAGTCCGCGTGCAAGCAGATTGTCCTTGTGGGTCTTCGACAGTGTCAGGAGGGACAGCAGCATCCGATAGGTCTGATCCCTGTCCTCCAGCGGTGCCATTTCCGGCTCCGGTGATGCGGAATCTTCATGAACCGGTGCCGGCAGCGATCGTACAGAACCTGTGGATAATTGCATGGAATCGCATATCTCCCGGTAAGCGGTGGAATTGTCTACCCCGTACACCTTCGCATACAGGGAGATCATTCCGCCGCTTTCGCCGCAGTAGTTGCATCGGAAAACATTCTTGCCGTAGTGCAGATTCATCTTGCCCTTCTTCCCGCACAGCGGACAGTCCACGTCCATGTTCTGACCGCCTCTGTGACGGACAGTCAAATTCAGCAGAGATGCTATGTCCAGGATGGTAAATGCGAAGGTATCCATGACAGCAATCTCCTTTCTGTAGGTTAATCGTTCTGCTCGAAGGCGTAGAAATCCTCGTCACAGGTGAAGCACTGATAGGTATATCCTTCCTTTTTCAGAAGACTTGGGAACAGCGGACCTCCGCATCGTTTGCAGGTTCCGCAGGATTCAAGGAAAGTCATCACGAACAGTTCTTCCTCTGTTATACCCTGCATAGCAAGCCATATTTTCGCCTGTTCTTCGGAATCGAACATCATGACGGAATCATCTTCGTTCAGCAGATATTCAATCTCCGTATTCAACGTGATTCCGTCCACTGGTCTGTAAACAACAACTTTGCTCATGATACATCCTCCTTACGCCGCAGCTCTGTCCAGCAGGAATTTCGCTGCCGCACGGAGGATGTTGTTTTTGCCCTTGTAGCTGTTCACATACCATTCCAGTGCCGTCGGCTTTTCCATTGCCACCTGACCGAGCGTCTTTCCCTTATATACGCCGCAGTCCACAATGAACTTCGTCGCATAATCCAGTGTCATCATCGGCATGATCGCTTCCATAGGCATTTCCATGGTAAACGCCGGTGACGGATTTACGGGAATCGGATTCTGCGGATTGACAGGTGTCTGTGCAGCCGTATTCTTCGTTTCTGCATTCGCAGCGGCAGGTGCCGTCGGCTGAGGGGGCTGCATCACCTCACCGGTGATGGTATTGATCTTTACTCCCTGCGGCAGTCCTACGGGGGTATCCACCACATTCGGATCCATACTGTCACTGCTGTCCGCGAACTGAATCCCGAATCCGGCGTCTGCAAGAGCACGTCCCACAGCCGCTGTTTCTGCCAGTTCCAGATACTTATCCCCAAGTTTGTCTTCCGGGTTGAAATACCGCTTGACAATGGCATTGGCGATGTAGTTATCCGCCGGATCACTGCGGTCCAGATACACCTTCGCTTCCACAATGGCAAACTGATCGGTGATCTCCCGGACAAACTTCTTGATCGCACCCTGCGGGTACTTCAGCCGGAACCACAGTTTACGGTAGGCGACATCCAGATAGCACCGTTCCGAGGAAGTGCCGTCTTCCATAGGTTCCACGATATGGCGCATCACTTTTGTCGGATCGAAACCATCTACGCGGTTCAGTTCTTTCACAGCTTCAAAATTGTTGTACAGGGATTCATTCATTTTTGTTTCACTCCATTCTTTATCTTTGATTGATAATCCGTTCGGCAAGACGGGTGTTCCGTCCGTCGATGTCGTTCTTATGAATTGCAGTATAGATCGCTTTCTTCTCTCCCACGAGAATTACCTTTTTCCGTGCACGGGTGATCGCAGTATAGATCAGATTCCGGCGCAGCATGATGTAGTGGCTCGCCATCATCGGAATGATCACTGTGCTGTACTCGCTTCCCTGACTCTTGTGAATCGTCATGGCGTAAGCAAGTTCGATCATGTCCATTTCATCCTGACTGTAGGTGCGGCTCCGGTCTCCGAATTCGATCAGCGCGGAACAGGTATCGTCCTCTTCCTTTGTGATCTGCCGGATAAATCCGACATCACCGTTGGAGATATCCTCGATGTTTCTGGTCTGCAGAACCCGGTCGCCGGTACGGTAGATTCGTGTTCCTACCTTCATCTCTGCGAGTGCAGGAGACAGTGGATTGATGATTTCCCGCAGACGATCGTTCAGGTTCTTTACACAAGTGTCACCACGGCTTTTGAAGGGTGAGAGAATCTGCACCTTTTCGATTCCGAGCTGTGCGATTTCATCCATATACAGCTGGCATACCCGGTCGGCTGCCTGTGCCTCCGATTCGCAGGGACAGAACAGGAAATCCTCCCCGAAGTGGAGTCGTGTGTCATCCTCCTGCATCAGTTTGGCATTGATGGCAATGCGGCTGGTACCGGACTGCCGGTAGACCAGGTCCAGTCGGGTCACAGGAATCCGACCGCACTGGATCAGTTCACGGAACACATTTCCGGCTCCGACACTGGGGAGCTGATCGGCATCTCCCACCAGCAGGACTCTGGCTCCGCCTTTGATCCGGGTGAACAGTTCCTTTGCCAGTGCCATATCCACCATGGAAAACTCATCGGTGATGATGAAATCGGCAGTCAGGTCACTGGTGTCGTTGAGTGTTCCGGTATCATCCTCATCGGTAATCAGCCCAAGTGCTTTGTGCAGCGTGCAGGCATCAAAACCGGTGCTTTCCTCCATGCGTCTGGCGGCACGTCCGGTCGGTGCGGTCAGGAGGATTTCTCCCTTTTCACTGATCCGACGGTACACATCCAGAATCACACGCAGTACGGTGGTTTTACCGGTACCGGGACCGCCTGTGATGATAGAGAGATTACTTGAAAAACACATTTTCACAGCTTCCGTCTGCTTCGGTGACAACGTGATTCCGAGATTCCGCTGGGATTCTGCCAGTTCCTTTGTCACATCCACTGC
>JAFQWY010000023.1 GCA_017407225.1 Clostridia bacterium
GGCGACTGGTCCCTCGACCTGATTCTCCAGCTGGAAGCAATCTACTTCAACCAGAGAATGCTCACCGAGCTGCAGCTTGAATCTCCCTACGATCTCGTGAAGGAAGACAAGTGGATCCACGATACCTTTATCCAGATGGCACAGACCGGACACCGCGACATGGACGGCGACGGCAAGATGAATCCCAAGAACGACGTTTACGGTATCATGTACAACCTCCACGGCGGACGCGGCTTCCTGTATGCATACGGCATGAAGCTTGGTACCAAGACTGACGACGGCGGCTGGTCCCTGGACTACTACAACGACCGCTTCGTTAAGATGTACGACACCGTTTACGCAATGCACAACGACTCCAGACTCGTCAACTACGGCGAAAGCAGCGGTCAGCTGTTTGCGGGCGGCTCCACGATGTTCCAGGTAGCGGTTCTTGACGTAACCCGCGGCGCACTCCGCGACATGGAAGACGACTTCGGTCTGGTTCCCTATCCGAAGCTGGACGAAGCTCAGACAGACTTCATCTCCTTCAACCTGGGTACCGCTTACATGGCAATCATCAAGAGCGCGAAGAACCCCGCAATGTCCGCGGCTGTTATGGAAGCGTTCTCCGCTGAAAACTGCAAGTCCGTTGTTCCCGTACTTTACGAAGACGCTCTCAAGGATAAGTACTCCCGTGACCCCGTTGCGGCTGAAATGCTCGACATCCTCAAGAGAACCGTACACTTCGACTTTGCATTCGTTAACGACGCAGCTCTGAATGCGCTCTGCAACGTGTACTTCAACGCAATCAACGACAAGAAGCCCCTGTCTTCCACCTATCAGTCCCAGAAGAAGCTCACCGAAAGACTTCTCGACAAGCTGATGCGCTCCTATCAGGAAACGGACGAAGAAGCGGCTGAATAAAAAAATATCGGAGACACGAAGTCTCCTGACTCCTTATAAAAATGGCGTATCCCAACTCTCTGCTGACGGAATCAGCGCAGCGGAAGGTCGTGGGATCGGCTGTAAATGCAGCTGAACAAACGCCGTGCCCCCCGGGGCTTCCCGGCAATGACACCACGAAGGCGTCACACAAGGATCACAGGATCCTCTGTTGTGATGCCTTTCTGGTTTTTATAATTCAATATCTCAGGAGATAAACAACATGAACAGCATTATCACCGCAATCCGCGCACATATCCGCACCCTCACCTTGTCCGCGATGTTTCTGGCAATGGCGCTCCTTCTGCCCTTCCTCACCGGACAGATCCCCCAGATCGGCTCCCTCATCTCCCCCATGCATATCCCGGCATTCCTCTGCGGCATGACCTGCGGACCGGTGTGGGGTGCGGTTGTGGGAGGAATCGCTCCCCTGCTCCGCTCCCTCATCTTTTCCATGCCTCCCATGGCGATGGCTCCCATGATGGCCGTGGAGCTGGCGGCGTACGGGGCGGTGTCCGGAATTCTCGTACGTATCCTCCCCAAGGGAAATCTGTGGCTGTATGTGAATCTTGCCGTGTCCATGATCGTGGGCAGAATCCTCTATACCATCGTGAAAATTGCCGTCATGGGTCTGGGAGAAGCCGCACCCCTCGTAATCTTCCTCGATACCTTCACCGGTACATGGGTGGGCATCATCGTTCATTTCATCGTAATCCCTCCCCTCGTCATGCTCATCCGGAAGCTGGAAAAAACAAGGCAGTGAAAAGCGCTTTCGCTAAGAGAATAGATAAGAGAGAATAGAGAATAGATAATAAACGCCCCCACGTCAGCCGGTTCCCGTGAAATTTCAGCTGATACCCCGCCCCCGGCGTCGTCAGAAACAATCCAGCCTGAAAGTACGAACTGTCAGTGCACGTGAAGTCAAAACTGCAGCAGCGTCCCAAGACGCGGAACCAAATAAGGGAGATTTTTAAGAACCGTAGGTTCTTGAATCGGGGAGATTCATAAGAGGGCTGCGATCAGTCCTCTTATGGCCCGTCCGGCAGGACATAAAAATGAATTCTAAAAGGCGTCAGCCTTTTTTTTCTATTCCACAGACTGAAAGTCTGCACTTTCCCTCCCCACTCTGTGAACAAACTGTTAAATTTTCTCCGCCTCCCTTGACCTTGAGTACACTCCAAGGGGTATAATACCATCAAATTCAATCCCCATACCGGAGGTATACCACACATGAAACGCAAATACGCATTTCTGCTGGCGCTTCTGATGCTTCTGCCGTCCTGTGCAGCAGAGCCGGAAGAAACCACAGCAGATACATCCGCGGCTGCCGATACCGCAGTATCCGAACCGGAAACCGAAAAGCTCTATCTGGACAATCTTCCGGAAGAACTGAACTTCGGCGGTTCCAACTTCAATATGCTCATCCGCGAGGAAAAGGTGAACGACACCATCTCCGAGGAAATGATCGGTGAAATCGTCAACGACGCCATCGCCGAGAGAACCCTCATGCTGGAAGACCGGTTTGATATCGAGTTCGGTCTGGTTCCCCTGCCCTTTGACGCCGGCACATGGACCAATACCATCGCAGCTTCCGTTCAGGCAGCGGACGGCGCATATGATGTGGTTCTCCCCGACTACTGGTGGGGCATCGAGCTGGGCGGCTATTTCATGGATCTGAATCAGATCAGCCATTTTGACTTTGACCGGGAATACTGGTGCGCCGGCTGGAACGAAAACACCGAGTTCTACGGCAAGCTGTACACCGCGGTGGGCGACTGGTCCCTCGACCTGATCGGAAACACCATGGGCATCTACTTCAACAAGACGATCATTGAAGAAGCACAGCTTGCAAATCCCTATGACCTTGTAAAATCCGGCGACTGGTACCACGATACCTTCTTTGAAATGGCGGAATCCGTGGTCACCGACCTGAACGGCGACGGCAAATACAGCCTTGCAAATGACCGGATGGGCGTCAGCTACCAGCTCCACGGCGGCAGAGGATTCCTGTACTGCTACGGCGTGGAATTCGGTAAGAGAGACGCAAACGGCGGCTGGACCCTCGATTACTACGATGAAAGATTCGTGGATATCTACAACACCGTCTTTGATATGCACAACAAGAGCAAGGGCGTTTCCTACTCCTTCGGCGACGCGTTTATTCCCATGTTCGCATCCGGAAAAGAGCTGTTCCTTGTGAGCACCTTCTACGCTGCACGAGGCTCCGAACTGAGAGATATGGAAGACGACTTCGGTATCGTTCCCTACCCCAAGTACGACGAAAAGCAGGCGGATTACCTGTCCTATAACCTGGGCACCTCCTATATGGCAATCACCAAGAGCGCGCTCAATCCGGAAATGTCCGCGGCTGTGATGGAAGCCCTGTCCGCGGCAAACCACAAGACCGTAATTCCCGTCCTTTACGAAGACGCACTGAAGGACAAGTACTCCCGTGACCCCGTGACCGCGGAAATGCTGGATATCATGCAGTCCCGGATCCGCTTCGACTTCGCGTATGTGCACGAAGCATCCCTCGCAAACGTGGCGAACAAGTATTTTGACGCGATCTCTGCAAACCAGCCCGTTGCCTCCACTCACAGAAGCATCGAAAAGATCGCAAAGCGCTGTCTGGAAAATCTCCTTGAAACCTACAGGGAAATGGAATAATACGCATCAAAACGGATGTCTTCGGACGTCCGTTTTTTTCAACTCACGGTTGAGATGTGCCGGACTCCTTCATCGGACAGGTGCTTGCATGGGTGGGTCGAATATGCTATACTGACAGCATACCGGAGCGCACGGGTCATTCTACAGAAAAAACGGAGGAAATCCTATGAAAGAACAGCGGATCGGGCAGAATATTGCCGTTCTGCGGAAGAAAAGCCGCACCACGCAGGAACAGCTGGCGCAGGTGCTCCATGTGTCGCCGCAGGCCGTGTCAAAGTGGGAAAAGGGGCAGACGGTGCCGGATACCTGTACCATCCCCCTGATCGCGGAGTATTTTCGTGTCACCATCGATTTCCTCTACTTCGGAAAGGCGGAGGAAATGACCGGCGAAGAGAAGAAAAACGAACTGAGAGCAAAGGAAAACGAAAAAAATCGCCTGCTGTACAGCTACTGGAAGGAAGACGAGCTGAATGAGCTGACCGATGAGGAATTTGCCGTTCTGCAGAAGAAGGTGAATCTGCACAGAACACAGCCCATGAAAGGCGGTACGGCGTATTTCAGAGAATTTTTCGGCGGCAAAAACGACTGCGATATTCCGGGGGATCCGGTGGAATTTGCCGTGTACAAGCGGAAGCTGTTCATGTACAGACTGCGGGATACTTACTTCTACAGCGCCTATGAGAGAATGTTCAGCTTTGCGCGGAACCTGGGGATCACTCACATCTACGACATCGGCAATATCTGTTTCCCCGACCTGCAGGCCATGTACCTGATCCACGATCCCGCCATGCACTACACCGGCGTGGAGGACCGGATGTTCCAGGAATGGAATACCCATGTGTCGGCGGAGCATTCGTACCTGAACAGCCTGTTCGAGCAGTTCACGGGATCGGACCGGATCCGCTTCATCCGGGACAGGTACCCCTGTGAGCTGGAGATCGCGGAAAACAGCGTCGGATTGATGTTCGGATGCCGGATCCTCATCGACGTGGAATGGGAGGAGGATCTGGTAAAGCGGCTGGGCGGAGATTTCGACCGGTTCATCCTGGAGCTGGCGGGAGCTACCAACAATACCGATGTGGCACACATGAAGGCGAAGGACGTGGTGTATCGGGAGGTGGCGAAATACAAGGATATCCGCAGCGAACAGCTGGATTACCTCAGGGAATACCTGCCGGATCACGAATTCTACGTCCTTTCCGGGAACCGGCACAGCCTGATCGTCTACGGCACAAAGTTCAGATCCGACCGGGCGAAGATTGAGGAACGGTATGAGCTGATCGGAAACCGCGTGGTCACGGATCTGATTGATTCCCACCTGTTCTGGGAGATGCGCGAATAGGGCATTTTGATGTCCCGTGAAAATACGGACAAAAAAAGAAAACCGACCGGGCGGATATCCGTTCAGTCGGTTTTTGGCTTACTTATTCAGCGTCGCATTCTTCGCTGCAGCATTCGCCTTCGCCGTCTTCGCAGCAGCAAACGGGTTCAAATGCTTCTTCTTCTTCGCAGCAGAAGCATTCATCTTCGCAGTCACAGCAGTCGCCGTCACATTCGAAGGTTACCTTGAAATACTTCTTGAATACAGCGTATGCAACAGCAGCGAGAGCAGCGATGCTTACGATAACGCCGATCGCCAGGAAAATGCCCTTGAACTTCTTTTCCATGTGAATAATCCTCCATGTTAAATTTGTTTTGACTGTTATCATTATATCACATTTTAGAAAAATTTCAATAGCTATTGTAAATTTCTTTGCGTTAATTTCCGGAAAAAAAGGTGACGGCAGGGTGACGGGGAAGATGTTTGCAATTTTGAAGATTTTCTCCGGATGCCTGCTCCGGGTGCTTGCAAAGCGGGAAATCCCGTGCTATAATGAAGAAAAACAAGGCTCGGAGGATATGACATGAATCACGAACTTTACCGGAAACTCATGGATGCCGGCGAATTCTATGCCGCAGGACTGCTTCTCTCCGATGAGGATGAGAAATCCCCCCTCTGGCGGTACTCCAATGCCGTGAAGGAATTCCTGACCCATGCTCCCCTCACCCCCTACGCCGGCGGACGGCTCTATCCCTGCGGAAAACGTCTTTCCGAAAACGCGGACGGATGCAGAATGGGCATGACCCCGGAATATTCCTATACCTACCGCCTGAACCGGGGCGCCGTTGCCGCAAAGGTTCCGGAAGCGGATGAACCTCTGGCGCGGGAACAGTCGAAGGTGGCTTCCCTGCATCCCATTCAGAAGCATCTGGTGGGCGGCGCGGGATACACCCACTCCTTCATCAACTACCGGCGGATTCTGGCGGATGGGCTGGACGGATACCGGGAAAGGGTCAATGCCCTGACGCCTGCGGACGGCGAACAGCGGGATTTCAGGGAGGCCATGCTCCTCCTTCTCGACGGGATCGAAGCGTTCCGTGGGAGATGCGTGGACTATCTGAAAACCACTGACGCACCGGAGGAGCTGATCGATGCCCTGCAGTGGGTGCCCAACCACACTCCGCGGAATATTTATGAGGCCATCGCGGCGTGGAACTTCGTGTACTACGTGGATATGTGCGACGATATCGGCGGTCTTGACCGGGGACTTCTCCCCTACTGGAAGGGCGAGGACGTGACCGATCTGCTCCGCGAGCTGTTTGATACCGTGGACTGCAACGATGCGTGGTCATGCCCCCTCGGACCCACTTACAACGGTCTGACCGTGCAGTGCATCCGGGCATCGGGATGGCACAGACGCCCGTCCCTGCAGCTGCTCGTCACCAAAGATATGCCGGATGAAGTGTGGCAGGCGGCTTACGAATCCCTCAGTACCTCCTGCGGTCAGCCCGCGTTCTATAACTGGGCGGCATACAAGCGGGAGATGAACGCCAGAATGCCCCAGGTCACCGATGAGGATCTGAGGTACATCGCATTCGGCGGATGCACGGAAACCATGATCGAAGGTCTGTCCAATGTGGGATCCGATGACGCCGGCGTGAATACGGCGTACATTTTCGCGGATTATCTGAGGGAGCACCTTGCAGATCACGACTCCTTCGACGGATTCCTGGACGGATACCTGACGGCGGCGGAGGCAGTGGTGGATGAAGTGTGCGGAACACTGGAAGTACACCGGAAATCCCGTGCGCAGTACCGTCCCCAGCCCATCCGCACCCTCTTCATCGACGACTGCATCGACAGAATGAAGGACTTCAACGCCGGCGGCGCACGGTACAACTGGAGCGTCATCAACGTGGCAGGGCTCATCAACGTCATCGACTCCATGGCGGTGGTGAAAAAGCTGGTGTACGAGGGCGGCATGAAGGCGGAAACTTTCATCGAATCCCTTGAAAAGCGGGATCCCGTGTTCCTCGCCATGGCTTCAGAGGTTCCGAAGCACGGCAACGACAACGCCGAAGTCAACGAAATTGCCGACCGGGTGACAAAGCGGATCTGCGGACGGTTCGAGATGCATACCTGTACCCCCTCCGATGGAGAAGGAAGATACTTCGCGGTGTCCAACCAGTTCAATACCTACGCCGATTCGGGCAGCTATGTGAAGGCTACTCCCGACGGACGGGGCGACTGGGAACCCCTGTGTGACTCCTGCGGCGCCGTTCACGGACGGGATACCGAAGGTCCCACCGCGCTGCTCAATTCCGTTGCGGCTCTCCGGGGCGAGAGAATCCTCGGCACCCCCATCACGAACATCCGGATCTCCAAACAGAACCTGCCCGTGCTGCTGAAGCCTCTTGTGGAAGCGTTCTTCAAGGAAGGCGGAATGCAGCTGCAGGTGACCTGCGCCTCAAAAGAAGAACTTCTGGATGCCCTTGAACACCCGGAAAAGCATCAGAACCTTGTCGTCCGCATCGGCGGCTTCTCCGAATACTTCAACCGCCTCACCCCCGCTCTCAAACAGACCGTGATCGCCCGGACGGAATACTGATGCGGCGCGGCTGTGGAGGGCGTCGCGCCTAAGAGAAGGGATAAGAGAGAATAGATAATAGATAATACTTTCGTTGTAAGTCTGTCGAACCAATCACAGCCTCGCGCAAAGCGCGTTCCCTTAGGGAAACAACAAAGTGATGCTCCAAGGTCGTGTGAGAGACGAATGTTTAACGCAATATGAGCGAGTGACTACGAGCGGAAACGAAAAGGGAGAAATTCTCAAAAGAACCGCAGGTTCGTTTGTGTTGCGGGAATTCACAAAGGGCCGGTAACGGAGGTCCTTTGTGCGCCGCCCGCGCAGGGCATAAGATCCAATCGAAAAGGCGGAGCCTTTTCTACTTCAAATAAATCCGAACGATAAGTTCAGCCAAACCCAATAAACCGACAGCCAAACACAAAATAAATAACAACAAAGTAAAGCGAGTGCAAGCCTATGCAGAACTACGAACTGAAAACCGCACGAATCCGGGAGGATTTCCTGAAATACAAATCCGCCCACCCGGATCGTATAAAGACCCGGCTCCGGTTCAGCTGGAGCAACTGGGGATTCGGGCTGGAATCCCTCGATACCTCCGCAAAACGCCTCATGACCGCAGGGATTCCGTATATCGAGCTCCACGGCAACCACCACGGTCCCGATCTGGGATACCGCGCACAGGATGTAAACCGCATCCTCGCCGAATACGGGATCACCGTCAGCGGCATCTGCGGGATCTACTCACCCGACAACGACCTGTCCTCCAACCGCCCCATCCAGCGGCAGGCGGCCATTGACTATATCAGACGGGAAGTGGAATTCACCGCATCCGTAGGCGGAAAATACGTCCTCGTCTGCCCCGGTGCCGTGGGAAGAACCGTGAAATACGACGACAGCGAATGGGAGCGAAGCCTTGACTCCCTGTCCCGCGTTGCCGATGAATTTGTGAAATACGGCATCCGGTGCGCCATCGAGCCCATCCGGTCGGCGGAAACCACCGTGGTAAACCGGGTGGAGCAGGCCAATGCCTACATCGATGCCCTGAATCACCCCGGCGTGCAGCATATCAACGGCGACGTGTTCCATATGCTCACCGAGGAGCCCCACATCGGCGAAGCGGTTCTGAGATGCGGCGACAGACTGACCAATCTCCACCTTGCCGATACCACACGGGGCGCGCTGGGCACGGGATCCCTGGATCTTGACACCGTGATCATGGCGCTGTACCTCATGGATTACAACAACCGGGAAGCTGCGTGGGTCACTCCCGAACCTCTGGGCGCCGGTGCGGATCCCTACCCCATGCAGAACAGCAAGGTGGATCCCGCGATTCTTGATAAAATGGTGTTCGGCAGCTGCGCGTACTTCCGTGAACGGGAGGAAGCGGTGCTGGGACTGTAAACGTGAAAATCCCTCCTCACCTGCGGAGTTTTCCACAGATCGGGAGGGATTTTTTTCGTTCACTTCAGCATCGCGGCGGCGCGGAGGATACCGCACTGGGTCTTGCCGTCGGGGATCTCGCCCTTCAGGACGGCTTCCACGGCATCGGAAAGGGGCATCCGGAAGACTTCCAGAAACTCGTCGTCGTCAAGGTCGTTGTCCGTGAAGGTCAGCCCTCTGGCGAGAAACATGCGGATCCGCTCACCCATGATGGCCGGGGAACCGTAGTAGTCGCCCAGATCGATCAGCTCACGCGGTACGGCGCCGGTTTCCTCGCGGAGTTCGCGCAGAGCGGCTTCTGTCCAGTCCTCGCCGGGATAGTCCAGCTTCCCTGCCGGAATTTCCGTGAGAATCCGGTCAACGGCGTACCGGTACTGCCGTTCCAGAAGAATCTCGCCCTCGTCGGTGACGGGAACCACGCATACCGCGCCCACGTGCTTCACGTATTCCCGGATTCCGGTGTTCCCGTCGGGGAGCTGTACGGTGTCCTTGTAGAGGTGTACCACGTGCCCGTCGAAGATGAGCTGGGAGGATGTCATTTTTTCGGTAAGATTCATAATGCACTCCTGAGTTGGATGGTTGGCTGTATTATAGCAGAAATTCCGCCGGGATGCAAGAGGGAGAAAAAACGTGACTCCCGTTAATCCCGGAAAAACCGCGAACCCGATCATGCCACTTCAAACCGAACCCGATCATCCTCCGGCAAACCGAACCCGATCATCCTCCGGCAAACCGAACCCCGATCTTCGGTAGGGGACGGCGCCCCCGACGTCCCGGAGATACCGCACACGCCTCCCCGAAACTTTCACGGGAGTCTCACCGCTCCCATATGCAAGAAAAAACAGGAACAATCCATAGGATCATTCAGGATTTTACGCAAAGGGAGAGATTCGGAACTTGCGGTGTTTACTTCGTAAAAACCGGAAAGTTTCCCTGTCGTTTGCCGGGGATTGAAGTGCATCAGTGCCGCTGTGATCCGGCTGAAAATGTATGTGTATCTCCGAAACTTTCACGGTAGTCTCACCGCTCCCGGAAACAAAAAATCCCGAACGATCCATGGGATCATTCAGGATTTTACGCAA
>JAFQWY010000177.1 GCA_017407225.1 Clostridia bacterium
AGATCTGGGACGTAGTGGAAGCAGGCACCGAAGACGAACCCGCTCTGGTTCTCACCTACGTTTCTCCCGACGGAGAAGAAAACTACCCCGGCACCCTCACCGTAAAGGTTACCTACACCCTCACCGCTGACGCAGGTCTGTCCATCCACTACGAAGCAACCACCGACAAGGCTACCATCGTGAACCTGACCAACCACGCTTACTTCAACATGGGCGGCTTCGATTCCGGCGTTGTTGACAACCAGCTTCTGTGGCTCGACTGCGACAAGATCAACTCCATCGACTCCGAGCTGATCCCCGACGGCGAACTGGTTGACGTTACCGGTACCTGCTACGACTTCCGGAACACCATGGCTCTCGGCACCGGCTTCGCAGGCGACCATCCCATGATGAAGGAATTCGGCGGCTACGACAACAACTTCTGCTTCGCAAATCCCGACGGCAAGATTCAGCTCCGCGGCTCTCTCACCGATCCCGCATCCGGCAGAAAGCTGACCATGTACACCGACCAGCCCTGCGTACAGATCTACACCGCAAACATGATCAACGTGGAAGATCACCCCTTCAAGGGCAACGTAAAGCAGTACATTCACTGCGCTTGCTGCCTGGAAACCCAGTGCATGCCCGACTCCATCAACCACCCGAACTTCACCAACGTGGTTCTCAGACCCGGTGAAAAGTACGACACTACCACTGTCTACAAGTTTGCGAACTAAACTTGAAACTGCAGCGTCTTCCAATAACGGGAGGCGCTGTTTTTTTGTGTAGGAATGAAGGAGGGTTCACGCCTCATCCGACGCTTACGCGCCACCTTCCCCAGCTGCGATTCTGCAGTTGAAATTTTCAGCGAGTGCGTGGGGAAGGCTCAATGAATTTCCGCTGCAGTCTGATAGCCGCAGGAGAAGTGCAGCCCTCTTTTATACAAGCCATGCCTCAAGCTGTAAGGGAGATACAGTCTTTTTGTGCAAGCCATATATCCCACTATACAGAAAACGGTCAATCCTAAAGCCTTCCCCATGCACTCACAAAAAAATCACAGCTGAACGATCGCAGCTGGGGAAGGTGTCACGAAGTGACGGATGAGGCGTGATACATCCCGCAAATCCCCTGAAAATCCATCCGCCCACATCAGTCATATCGTCCTCCCGCCGCACATACACTTGAACAGCCCAAACTCTGGAGGGGAGAATTATGACAGAATCACGCGCGGTACGGCTGGCTCGGCACATTACGGAAAACGGGTGCACCGTACGGGAGGCGGCGGCATGGTACGGCATCAGCAAATCCACGGTTCACAAGGATGTTACCGAACGGCTGATGCGGGAAAATCCCGGGCTGTGCAGGGAAGTCAAGGAAATTCTTGACAGAAACAAGGCGGAGCGGCATATCCGGGGCGGGGAAGCTACACGCCGGAAATACCGGGAGAAAGCTTGCAAATCGGCCGCAGACATGATATAATCGAAGAAAATACCTTCGGAGGACGTAAATATGAAACCTTTTGAGAAAGCAAAATGGATCTGGGAAGAGGGATTTGACGGAGTCAACACCTACGTCACCTTCTACGACCTGCTGGAACTGAACGGCAGTGCCGACGGATGCGTGATGAATTTGTCCGTGGATACCAACTACTGCCTGGAGATCAACGGGGACACCGCCGCCATGGGGCAGTACGCCGACTATCCCTTCGACAAGGTCTACGACGCCATCGATCTGTCCGCACACCTGATTCCCGGCGAAAACCGGATCGTCATCCGCTGCTGGCATCAGGGAAACGACAGCTCCACTGTCCGGGGCGAGACTGCCGGTCTGATCTACGAAATCCAGCGCGGTGAGGAAGTGCTGGCCTTCAGCTCCACCGAGACCTTCTCCGCACCCGAGGCGGAGTACGACATGGGTCCCGTGGAATATGTCTCCGGTCAGCTGGGATTCTCCTTCCGGTACCACAGCGGACGGGTGGCAAAGGAAGAACCGCCCACTGTCGAGGCTGACAAACCCATGCCGACCCGGCTCCGCCCCATCAGAAAGCTGACTGTGGGGGACGACGAGCCTGCGCTTCTGACGGTGAGGGGCACCTTCCGGGACAAATCCGGCGACACCATCGGTCAGAAGATGCAGTATGCGGCGCTGGCGTTCCGGGAATCCGGCTCCGACCGTCCGCTGCCCGACGAAAACGGCATCCGCCTAACCTGCGACGACGATGACGACGGCGTCTTTGCCATCATCGACACCGGACGGGAAAACGCCGGCATCCTGTCCCTTGACATCGAAACGGAAGAAGAATGCGATATCCTCATCGGCTGGGGCGAGCATCTGGACGACTGCCGGGTGCGTGCCTGGGTGGGCGGACGGAATTTCTGCGCCCTCTATCACGCGCACAAGGGCAGAAACAGCTGGGTGAACCCCTTCCGCCGTCTGGGTCTGCGGTATATGCAGCTGCATATCTACTCCAAATCCGCGAAGATCTTCTACGCAGGCATCCGCACCACCGACTATCCGCTGGACTACGAAGCGGAATTCACCTGCGCGGACTCCCTGCACACGAAAATTTACGAGGTTGCCAAGCGCACGCTTCTGATGTGCATGCACGAGCACTACGAGGACTGCCCGTGGCGTGAGCAGGCGCTGTACACCATGGACTCCCGGAACCAGATGCTGTGCGGCTATTACGCCTTCCGTGAATTCGATTTCCCCAAGGCAAGCATCCGCCTGATGGCACAGTCCATCCGGGAGGACAATCTGCTGGAGCTGTGCTCACCGGCGCGGGTTTCCATCACGATCCCGTCCTTCTCAGCGATCTTCCTGACCCAGGTTTACGAATACGCGGTGCACTCCGGTGACAAAGAATTCGCCCGTGAGATGCTGCCCGTGATGCGGCGGATCGCGGATGAATTCATCGGACGCATGGACCCAAAGAACGGTCTGATCCCTTGCTTCAAGGAACAGCGGTACTGGAATTTCTACGAATGGCGCGACGGTCTGGACGGTTCAATCAGCGGAAGCGTTGCGGAGGATGATGTGACCTATGATGCGCCGCTGTGTGCCTTTGTCTCCTTCGGACTCCGTTCGCTGGCCGATCTGATGGATCTGCTGGGCGAAGACGGCTCGTTCTACCGCGGGGCACACTTGAAGCTGAACGGTGACATTGACCGGGAATTCTGGGACGACGACCGGGGCTGCTACAACACCTACATCAAACGGAGCACCGGGGAACGGTTCCATTTCTGCGAGCTGACCAATTCGCTGATTGTCTATGCAGGCGCGGCGGAAGGGAAGCGTCTTGACGCGGTTCTCGGCAGGCTGGCGTCCGGGGAGCTGCTGTATGTGAGTCTGAGCCACAGCTTCTTCAAATACGAAGCCCTGATTCGCCGTCCGGAAAAATACGCCCGTACCGTTTTCGGCGACATTGCACGGCAGTGGGGACATATGCTCTACAACAATGCAACTACTTTCTGGGAAACCATTCTCGGCGAAGCGGACTTCGGCAGGGCAGGCAGTCTCTGTCACGGCTGGTCCGCGGTTCCGATTTATTTCTACCACAAATACGCCCTTGAGCTTGGCGGATCCGTGACCGGGCTGTACGAGTGTGCGGTTGAATAATTACATTTGAAATATGTAATTACAACAGATCCGCACGGGAATTCACGACTAACCGGCGGTATCTGAGATCGTTCCGGTAAGCTGAAAAATTTTGTATCATTCGCGTTCGTTCTGTGCGGATGGTGAAACTCCGCGGGAATCCGTCGGTCAGCAGGAAATTCTGCCGATTCACGGGAACCTGCGGAGTTTTTGTTTTGCGGCGTGCAATCGGCTGTCAGAGTATGCGGAATGAATTCGGTCAGTCATCCGGCGGATTCTGCGGTTCACCCGAAAAAAACACGCTCTCACAGCCAACAGCGCAGCCAGGATCGATGAAATGTTCATTCGCAGTCGTCCCAGCGGCTGTGAGAGCTTATGGAATCTGACGGCACGGAAAATGATCCGCCGGAATCCGTTGTGAAAATTGAGCATTGACAATCTTCCGCGGATGGGTTATAATGACTGCATGGAGAGGATGCTTTCCGGATCCCACCGGACAAGTTGGATCGGTACGCCGAATCGCTGCTGACACCGGAAAACCCGCTCCGAACCCGTATTCCGCTCCCCTGAATTATACAAAATATGCATTTTGTATAATTGGATCAAGAATGAAACGTGGCGAAGAAAATCCCCTGTCTGTCGGATACAGCGGATCGTCCGTCTGTCCCGGAACGCGGATTTGTGAAATTTCTTATTTCTTATTTATTCTCTCTTCTTTCTTCTTTAATTCTTATATGGAGGTGAAACTGTGCTTCTCGCATTTGACATCGGCAATTCCAGCATCACCATCGGTGTGTTCCGCACGGACGGATCCGATGAGATTTCCGCGCCCGTGTGCAGATTCCAGCTGTCGGCGCGCGCCGGTTCCACTTCCGATGAATACGTGATGTTCATCCGGGATTATCTGGAGCACGCCGGAATCGGTGTCTGCGGATCCCGCGGATCGTTTGACTCCACGGTCGACTGCGCGGTGATTTCCTCGGTGGTGCCGGGACTGACTCACGTTCTCTCCCGCACCGCCTCCGTTCTGACCGGTTCCGAACCGTTCATCATCACGCCGGGCATCCACACCGGATTCGGCATCCGCATCAAGGATCCCGCACAGCTGGGTTCGGATATTGTCGCAAATGCAGCGGCTTCCCTGCGGCTGTCAACTCCGCCATTTGTCATTCTTGACATGGGCACGGCGACTACGCTTACGGTTGCAGACGAGCATACGGACATTATCGGGACGATCATCATGCCGGGCGTACGGATTTCCCACGATGCGCTCACCGGGTCGGCGGCACTTCTCAGCGGTGTTGCGCTGGAAAAGCCCGATGATCTGATCGGACGTGACTCCCGCACCTCCATCCTCTCCGGCGTTATCGGCGGACACATTCTGATGATCGACGGATTCATCCGGAACATCCGTGAGGAGCTTGGTCTGAAGGAATCCGGCGTGAAGCTGGGTCTGATTGCGACGGGCGGACTGGCGGACACGGTCATCCCCCACACGCGCAACCGCTTCCGGTATGAGCCGGATCTGACCCTGATCGGCGCGGCGGAGCTGTACCGGCGCAATGTGCGGAAATGATGGATGCTCCGCAGACTGTTTTCCTGTCAGTGCCCCGGACAGGTTTGTCTCGCCGCACGCAGTGCTGAACGGAACGCGGCAATTACGAGCCCTGGACACTTAAGAAAGCTGTCATACATCATAAGATGCACGGGTATGGCACCTGCGGTGGGAAGCCCCGAGGGGAAAGCTCGGGAGCCGGGATTGACAAGGGTCCGGCTCGACAGTTTCATCGAAGATGAACACTGCCCTTGATGCGCACCACGCGCAGTGGGGACCATGAAATCGAAAATGCACCGGCATTTTCTTCCCCAGTCCTGCATCGGATGCAGGTATTCTGATTCAGTTAGACACAGCCGAGGCTGTTTCTATAAATTTCGCCGCGCTTTACCGGTTTCATATTTTGCGGAAGGCAGCGGTCAGTTCTGGAGGAAAATATGAACAGAAATCCAAGTCGCGCAAAAACCCTGACAATGGTGCAGATCGCACTGCTGTCCGCACTGGTCGTGGTGCTGCAGGTATTCTTCTCTGCCATCCGCGTCGGTGTTGTCACCCTCAATTTCGTCCTCGTCCCCATCGTCATCGCAGGCGTTCTCATCAGCCCCATCGCCGGTCTGATCGTAGGTGCCTTTGCCGGTCTGACCACCTTCATTCAGGTATTCACCTCCGGCGACGTGTTCTACGTCTTCCTGATGACCAACAACGCATTCGCAACCGCGCTGATCTGCATCTGCAAGACTGCTGCGGCGGGCTTCCTCGCAGGGCTTGTGTACAACATGATCACCCGCGTCGGCAAGGCTTCCAGGGCGAAGACTTACATCGGCAGTCTGGCAGCATCCGTTGTCTGCCCCGTTGTGAATACCGGTCTGTTCGTTCTGGGTATGCTCCTGTTCTTCGGCAGTGCGCTGACTGCTGACGCCACCTTCGGCTCCATGGCATCCGGAAATCTGGTTTCCTTTGTTCTGGTAGGTCTGGTCGGCGTGAACTTCTTCTTCGAGCTTGCGCTGAACGTAATCATCTGCCCCCTGATCTGCACGGCACTGATGAACTCCGGTCTGTTCCGGAAGAAATAAACAATAAATTACATCAAAAAGAGACTGCTGCACCGGGAAAAACGCCGGATACAGCAGCCTCTTCTCATTTCTGCCGATTGTCAGGACCAGTAGTACATATATTTTTCCAGAGCATCCATCAGTGCCCTGATATTTTCAAGAGGTGTGCCGGCATACCAGCCAAAAATCATCATCAGCCCGCCTGCCGGGGAGGAAAGCTTTTCCACTTCCTCACGGATCAGCGCATCCACCTCGGATGGAGTCCCGAAAACCGTTACCTTCTGACGGTCAATGTCCAGCTCAACG